>JAUXDV010000328.1 GCA_030620735.1 Gammaproteobacteria bacterium | reverse complement strand
GCGATATCTATCCCAACTATAGCCAGGCATCAATCCATCAGCCTTTTGAGGCTGTATACTCAAATCATGAAACAACCAATTTCACGGGATGAATATTATGCTGCTGGAAATCAGGAAAGGTAAGCGGATACAACAATGAGCACTTCTGAACTTGAATTAGAGCAACTCATCAGTCAAGGTGAAACACTGACTGTCGAATTTCAGGAAGCCTTTGCTGCAGACCTTCGAGGAAATCGAGCAGTTCTTCAAGGCGAGAGTTGAGGAAGAAGAGATTGAGTCTGGACTATTCCGTGTCTCCATTCCCAACTATGACCGGCGCGCCTTCCGCGAAGCCTTCGTGAATGCGCTGGTTCATCGGGACTATTCAAGGCTGGGGGCCATACATGTCAAACTCGATACTGACGGGCTCTCCATCTCCAGCCCCGGAGGATTTGTCGATGGCGTCACCCTGCAAAATATTCTCACTGTGGCTCCTCGATCCAGAAACCCGCTGCTGGCGGATATCATCAAGCGAATTGGATTGGCTGAGCGCACCGGCCGCGGCATCGACCGCATCTATGAAGGCATGTTGCGCTATGGTCGGCCAGCTCCTGACTACAGTATGTCCGATGCCTATACCGTTACTCTCCGGATGTCAGGCGCCGAAGCTGATCTGGGGTTTCTCAAAATGATCCTGCAGCGAGAAGAGCAGACTGGCGAGGCCATGCCCATCGACAGTCTGATTATTCTCTCGCGATTGCGTGAAGAGCGCCGCCTGGCTACTGCTGATTTATCCGTTTCGGTACAAAAGTCAGATACTGAGATTCGCGCCACGCTGGAAAAACTGGTGGAAGCTGGACTCGTCGAAGCGCATGGAACAGGGCGAGCTCGAACATACACACTGAGCGCCAAGGTCTATCAGCATACAGGGCAAGAAGCTGCATATGTGCGGCAAGCAGGTTTTGACAAGCTTCAACAAGAGCAGATGGTGCTTAAATACATTGATGCGCATGGATCGATTAAACGAGCAGATGTTATGGAACTGTGCCATATTGATAGAAATCAGGCATATCGTCTCCTCACTAGGCTAAAAAAACAAAAAACCATCAGGCAGTCAGGAGAACGAAAAGCTGCAATATATGCTCGTTATTAATCATTTATGCTCATCCGAGCATATTTATGCTCACAAAGCATAAACTGACGAGGCGTTGGTAAAACCGACGTTCGCTCAGTCGAATCCCCCGGATCTGCCGTTAATCGGGAATTTATGCTGAATAGAGATTGTCCATTGATCAGATGCGTCTCACCAGCTGATTGAATTCTCAGGACTCAGACACCTCCATCTTGTAATAATACTTGCGGATATTTCAAAGATAATGACGAGATCTGATTGGTTCAGTTGGCATGTTGACACGACACAGGTGGAAGCCGCCAGTGGCATGTTTCACTTTGTCGAGCCGGATGGAAATCTCGTGCGCATAAGCCGCATTGAATGCGATCCATAAAAAAATAAAGCGCGCATCATCATCCCCTTGCTCCTGTTCAGCACGCTGTAGCCAGCTCAGAGAGCGGTGCGTACGCAATCCAAGTCCGGATGGGAACCCATCGCGATACTTTCTTTGTGTGGTTTTGAGTTCTGCGTAGAAGAGTTGCATTTTGTATGTCCTGCGTTTGGATAATTTTCCATAGAGAATGGTCTATTTTCACCCATCGAGGATGCCGTCCCGTCGATCACTATCCGTCATGCCGGCGAATGCCGGTATCCAGGGTATACGGCACTCACAGGCTGATATGGATCCCGGCATTCGCCGGGATAACGGTGGTATTTGACTTAGTCACTTACTCTGTAAATCTTATACAAAATGTTCAAAAAAATGACATACGTGGCGTAGGGCGCAATAACCAACGGGCATTGCGCCGCATGAAATGGTGTAATGCACCACGTTTATTGTCACCCTACGTCTCTTTTTGGCTCTGGCTTTGCCAGGTGTGCTGTGCGATTGCAGGCGCGTCAGTCAGCCATTGTTAGTTGCCGGAACATGTCAATCCATCTCTGTGAGAATGCTCTTCTTCAATAATGCTGATCAGTGATGGCGCCTCTTTATCGTGCTC
>JAUXDV010000170.1 GCA_030620735.1 Gammaproteobacteria bacterium | reverse complement strand
AGACCATGAATCACGTCGCCGCTTTGATAGCTGCCCGGATAACCACCGGCGGCAAGAACAATGCCGACAGCGGCGCGGCCGTCCCATTCGGTCTGCTGTTGATCCAGCGCGCCGTCAATGGCCGCCAGGCAGTGAGCGACAAGGTCGGACTTCATGCGCAGCATGATTGGCTGGGTTTCCGGATCGCCAAAGCGGCAGTTGTATTCAAGAACCTTTGGAACGCCCTCGCTGTCGATCATCACGCCTGCATAGAGAAAGCCTGTGTATGGAAGACCGTCTGCAGCCATGCCTTCGACTGTTGGAATAATCACTTCATGCATGATGCGCAGGTGCATCTCATCAGTAACGACCGGGGCGGGGGAGTAGGCGCCCATGCCGCCGGTGTTGGGGCCGGTATCGCCGTCATGCGCTGCCTTGTGATCCTGGCTCGATGCCATAGGCAGGATGTTATTGCCGTCGGCCATGACGATAAAACTGGCCTCTTCGCCCTGAAGAAATTCTTCGATAACCACGCGGTGTCCGGCATCGCCAAAAGAGTTTCCTGAGAGCATGTCGCGCACCGTGGCTTCGGCTTCCTGCATCTCCTGTGCAATGATTACTCCTTTTCCGGCGGCAAGCCCATCGGCCTTGATGACGATGGGAACGCCAACCTGGTGCAGATAGGCAATAGCGTCATCGACATCAGTAAAGCTACCGTAGGCTGCAGTGGGGATGTTATGGCGCGCCAGGAACTCTTTGCTGAAGGCTTTTGATCCCTCGAGTTGCGCGGCATCCTGAGTCGGACCAAAGCATTTGAGTCCCTGTTCCTGAAATGCATCGACGATGCCAGCCACCAGCGGAACTTCAGGGCCAACGATGGTGAGTCCGATATCTTTGCTGTTTGCAAATTCGATCAGGGAAGCGATGTCCGAGACATTGATGTCGACATTCTCCATGGCGGCTTCCAATGCTGTACCCGCATTGCCCGGAGCGACGAAGATCTTTTCTGCGAGTGGAGACTGCGCCGCCTTCCATGCCAGTGCATGTTCGCGGCCGCCTGAGCCGATGATCAGAATGTTCATAGTGTTAGTTGCTCTGATTGTGTGAGTTTTCAAAAAGCCCGTGTGTATGCTGTCATTGCGAGAGAGCCTAAGCGACCGCGGCACTAATTTTGCTTGGAGCAAAATTGAACGCACTTTGTGCGACCCGAAGGGTAAATTACAAGGATGTAATTTATAATCCCAAACCAGATTGCCGCGTCGCCTCGGGCTCCTCGCAATGACAATCGTTCTAACAACAATACACGGACTTTTTTTCAGACGTTACCTGATTGATTTCTGAGATATTGATTCAGCGGGATATTCTACGTGCTTCTGAGACTCTATGCCAAGCTACTCGAGTTTATTGATGCTCTCGAGAACCTCCTTGCGCAGATCATTGATGGCGTTATCGATTGCAGCGACAGCGCTTTCATCCCCTCCCAGACCCTGCCAGTTCTCTTTCCAGCTGTCGAAGAGGTGTTGCGTGTGCTGCTGCAACTCAGCAGGCATCAGCTTGCTGAGATCGCGCAGCACCAGCACTTCAACCCAGCCGCTGCGCGGATTTCCCTGCTGCATATCCTTGTCGTAGTGAGCCAGATAGGAGATGCGCTGCAGCTGACTGATATGCAGCAGCATCTCGAATCCCGCTGCGCGAATGTTGCGGTTGTCCTCGGTTTGTTCATTGCGCCAGGTGTTGTAGCCCAGAGCGCTGAAGGCGACGAACAGGCTGATGATGGCAAGTGAGTTTCTTTTAAGCTGTTGGCGAAGCATGTTGGCTGTTGTTGCTCGTATTAGAATCCTTGATTCACTAGAATACTTGCAAATGAGTCAAGTTTTAAAAGAATCTCTCGCTAAGAACGCAAAGGACGCAAAGGTTTTTCTTGGCTGTCTTGGCGTCTTCGCCTACAGGGATCGTAGGTGAGGGGCGTGAGCAGGACGCGGAAGCTTTGCGAGAGAAAATGTTTTTTTTATGCCTCGTCAGTCTGAGACCTGCTCTTGCGGGTGACTGGCGGATGCAACTTGTCGAGTGGTATCGACAGACCGTTCCCCTGCACCACGCGTGCATGCCGGCGCATGAGTTCCCTGGCCGACCTGACCCCGCAGGAGTGAGCAATGATACCAACTTCCTTGACCATGTTGTTGACATAGTCTGCAACACGGAATTTCTTGGTTTCAGGGTGAAGGCCTTTCTGCAGCTTGGGATTGTGGGTGGTGATCCCTGTCGGGCAGCTGTTTTTATTGCACTGCAGCGCCTGGATGCATCCCAGCGAGAACATGAAGCCACGTGCAGATGTAATAAAATCAGCGCCGATGCAGAGCGCCCAGGCGACGTCCGCCGGGTTGACAAGTTTGCCGGACGCGATTACCTTGATTCTGCCGCGCAGCCCATGCAGGTTGAGATGGTCGACCAGCATCGGCAGGCTCTCGCGCAGAGGCAGCCCCATGTCATCGATGAGCGGCATCGGCGCAGCTCCCGTGCCGCCGTCGGCACCATCCACGGTGATGAAATCCGGCGCAAACTCGAGACCCATGCTGTCGATCTCTGCAAACAGCTCATTGAGCCATGCATCACCGCTGATCACAGCTTTGAAGCCGACGGGTTTTCCGCTCACCTGACGAATATGGTGAATCATATTCAACAGATCCCGGTTGCAGCTGATATCAGGGTGGCGATTGGGACTGATGGCGTCTTCTCCTGCATGAATACCGCGGATTTCTGCTATCTCCTGCGTTACCTTCTCACCGGGGAGAATTCCCCCTTTACCGGGTTTTGCTCCCTGGCTGAGCTTGATTTCAAACATCCTGACAGATTCATGAGCGGCTGCCTGCTGTAATTTTTCATCGCTGAGGTTTCCTTCAAGATCACGCACGCCGTTTTTTGCTGTGCCGATTTGATAAACAATGTCGCAGCCGCCTTCGAGATGATAGGGCGTCAAGGCGCCTTCGCCGGTATTCATCCAGCAGCCTGCCTTGGCGGCTCCCATAGAGAGGGCCTGTACTGCTGGAACCGAGATGGCGCCAAAACTCATGCCCGAGATGTTATACAGGGAGCTGGTTGTATAGGGCGACCCGGCATACCCCTCTCCGATGGTGATAGGGCCGGGATCGACAGCATCTACGCCCAGTGTCGGAAAGGGACAGTTCACAAAAAGCACGGTTCCGGGAAGTGACAGATCACGGGTTGAGCCAAAAGCGACGGTGTTGTCCATGTTCTTGGCCGCGCGGTAGATCCATGAGCGCTGGGCGCGATTGAACGGCAGCTCTTCACGCTCCATAGCGAAAAAATATTGACGAAAAAACTCGCCCAGGTGCTCGAACAGGTAGCGAAAGCGGCCAATGACAGGGTAGTTTCTGCGAATTGCCTGTTCGGTCTGGGTCACATCCTTGATATAGGCAAAAATGACCCATAACACGCCCACGCCAATCACGAAGATAAACAGGGAGGAGAGAAACAGCAGCGACTGGAATGCAATGGAGTTGGTTTCAAGCATGACTGTTATACCTGTTTGCTGGGATGGATTGGTATACTAATAACGAACCTGGAGAGAGGAAGATATTACACACTATTACACCAAGTATTTTATTAGGGCGTCGAGATAGCGAATCTCTTCAAGCCTAGACGTAAATTGCGTTGAATGCCACCCATGAATTTTATCGGGCGGGTGGCATCTAACCTGAACCATAGAGACAGGAGCCACCATGACTGAAAAAACAAGCTGTTGTGATACAAGCAGTAATGACTGCACAGCGGATACTCAGCAGCAGGAGAAACTGGATGAGCATCGCCAGAGTGTGCGCAAAGCCTATTCTGCGGTTGCACAGGCGAACGATGAATCCACAGCATGTGGCATTGCCTCGAGCTGTTGCGGCGTCTCCGATGACATTGCCATCAACACACTGATCTCAACCCGGCTGGGTTACATGCAGTCAGAGCTGGAGAACGTTCCCTCAGGTGCTGATATGGGACTGGGATGCGGCAACCCCAAAGCCATTGCCGCGCTGCAGCCAGGTGAAGTGGTCGTGGATCTCGGTTCCGGAGGTGGTTTCGATTGCTTTCTGGCCGCCGCTGAAGTCGGCGGCAGCGGCAGGGTGATCGGTGTCGATATGACGCCTGATATGATCAGCAAGGCGCGCAGAAATGCCGGCAAGGGAGGCTACACTAATGTGGAGTTCCGCCTTGGCGAGATCGAGTTTCTGCCCATTGCCGATGCAAGCGTCGATGTCATCATCTCCAACTGCGTCATCAATCTCTCGCCGGACAAGGCACAGGTCTTTCGAGACGCTTTTCGCATACTCAAGCACGGTGGCCGGCTGGCGATCTCCGACGTGGTAGCAACTGTAGAACTGCCGCAAGAGATGCGCATGGATGCAGACCTGGTCGCAGGCTGCATGGGCAATGCGTCACTGATTGATCAGTTGGAGAGCTACATGCAAGATGCGGGTTTTAGTGATATCAGGATTGAACCGAAGGACGAATCTCGTGACTTTATTCGTGACTGGGCGCCCGGGAGAGGTATCGAGGAGTACGTGGTCTCCGCCACCATCGCGGCGTTCAAGCCACAGTTATAGACTGTTGCCGGGGAACGCAGAGTGAAGCCGCCTGCGGTGTGAAGCTCCTAATCCATCGGTGCATCCCACTGGCATGGCTCTCCATTTATGTTTCTGCATTGACCAATCAGCTTCTCTGCGGCCTTGATC
>JAUXDV010000144.1 GCA_030620735.1 Gammaproteobacteria bacterium | reverse complement strand
CCCCTGTTTTCGACCGCCATGGAAGGCGGAAGTGCCGGAAATGCAGGAGCATTTTTTCGGCCTACAGCCCTGAAAAGCAAATCCTAACCCTGCTTCCCTGCACGGAGTTACTGAGAAATAACTTGAAATGAGATTCATACAACTGTTGCGGACACCATGAGCATGGAACAGAGACATGATGTATTGATCATTGGCAGCGGTGCTGCGGGTCTTGGCCTGGCGCTGCGGCTGAAGCAGAGCCTGCGCGTGGCGGTCATCAGCAAGGGCGCACTGCAGGAGGGCAACACCTACTATGCCCAGGGAGGGATCTCTGCCGTTCTCGGCGATGAGGATTCTATCGACTCGCATGTGGAGGATACGCTGGTTGCAGGCGTCGGACTCTGTGATGAGGAGATCGTGCGCATGGTTGTAGCGCATGGACCGGCCAATATTCACTGGCTGCTGGATGAAGGGGTTGCCTTTACCCGGGAAGACAACGCTGACCCGGCGTCGAATTTTCATCTCACCCGTGAAGGCGGACATAGTCACCGCCGCGTCGTCCATGCTGCCGATGCGACCGGAAAAATGCTTGAATCCACCCTTGAATCCCAGGCAAGGGAGAGCAGCAACATCGATATTTTTGAACACCATATCGCCATCGACCTGATCACCAGCTCAAAACGCGGGCGCAGCAAACGCGTGCGCGGCGCCTATCTGCTGGATCGAAAAAAAGACAGGGTCGTCACCTTCTGTGCGCGCTTCGTGGTGCTGGCGACAGGGGCTGCCAACAAGGTCTATCTCTATACCAGCAATCCAGATGTCGCCACCGGCGACGGCATCGCCATTGCCTGGCGTGCAGGATGCCGGGTTGCCAACATGGAATTTATCCAGTTTCATCCGACCTGCCTCTATCACCCGCAGGCGAAGTCCTTTCTCATCTCCGAAGCGCTGCGCGGCGAAGGGGCTACCCTGCATCTGCCGGACGGACATCGCTTCATGCCCGATTTCGACAAGCGTGCCGAACTGGCCCCAAGGGATGTTGTAGCGCGCACCATCGATCATGAAATGAAGCGCATCGGCGCCGAATGTCTCTATCTGGATATCAGCCACAAACCCGGGGAGTTCATCACCGAACATTTTCCAACCATCTATCGGCGCTGCCTGGAACTTGGCATCGATATCACCAGCGAACGCATTCCCGTGGTGCCGGCCGCACACTATACCTGCGGCGGCATTATCACCGATCACCTGGCAAGAACCGACCTGCCCGGGTTGTATGCGATCGGTGAAACCACCTATACCGGATTGCATGGCGCCAATCGTCTCGCCAGCAACTCCCTGCTCGAGTGCCTGGTATTCGGTGAGATGGCCGCACAGGATATTCACAGCAACCTGCAACAGGTCAGCCAGCCTCCCCAGGCCAGGCCCTGGGATGAAAGCCGTGTCACGGATTCCGACGAGCAGGTGGTCGTCTCTCACAACTGGGAGGAACTCAGGCGTTTCATGTGGGACTATGTCGGCATCGTCAGATCCAACAAACGCCTGGAACGCGCCAAACGTCGTGTCAACCTGCTGCGCCATGAAATTGAAGAGTATTACAGCAACTTCCGCGTCAACAACGATCTGCTGGAGCTGCGCAACCTCGTCGAGGTGGCCGACCTGATCATTCGCTCGGCACAGTCGCGCAGGGAGAGCCGCGGCCTGCACTATACGCTGGACTTCCCGCTGACCGACCGCAGCCAGAGGAAACCCACAACCCTGATTCCCGACAACTACTACCCGATCGAGGAGTAACCACGTGGATAAATTCCTGCTGTTCAGCATCCTTCTGGTTTTTATCGGCGCATTTTTCAGCAGTGTTTTACAGCAGCGACGAAAGGATAGGGTATTAAAAGATCTGGATGGCTTCCAGGTGATCGCCCGCCTGAAAAAAAAGGATGTGTGGGGCTGTTTTCGCTCCTACCCCAATGCGATCGAGTTGATCTTCAGCCGCCCCTATAGAAACCGGCGCGACAAGACGCTCACCAGTTACATCATGTTTGCCGACATGATGAAGACCATCGAAGTCATTTTCCGCTTTCACGACGAACTCTCGCCACAAAACCAGCAGCGCCGTCTGCAAGAGATAAAACGTGTTGCCAATCCCGGTATTATGCGTCGCGCCGGCCGCATGACGCGCAACTTTCTGGTTGCTTTTCAGGAGGCCATTGGTGAATCCATCGGCATCCTGTTGACCAGGGTGCAAAAACATATGCCCATGAAGGGTGATGACAAACGCATGCAGAAACTGGGCGCAGGCTCAGTCAGTTTTGCCGACAATATGGCGTATGAAGCGGTGCTGGAGAACTACATTGCACATCGCGTCGTTGTCGAAATGCGACTGGATAACGACTCAATTGTTGAATATGAAGGCTATCTCAAAGAGTATTCAGCCGACTGGATGTCGATCGTCGGCTGCCAAATCAATGAGGAGAGCAAACTTCCGCTGAGAGACGCGAATCGACTGATGCTGCAGCGTGTCATTGACTTCCACCTTGACCTCGGTTTTTCTGATGATGATCCGCAGCAAATCATCTTCAGGCTGCAGTTGACTAACAAGGGTGATAAAACCATTTCGCTGTGTCACATCGAGGATAGCAACGGCTATCAGCATCAGATCAGTCGCGAGCTCACTCCCGAGGAGAGCATTAGCATCGAATTGACAGATTTGCCGGAGGATAGCCTGGCGGAGATCGACCCTGGCCAATTGCCGCTGTCACTGCCGTTGATAGCTCCTGAACGTGTCGTGAGCGATAGCGAAACAACACAGAAAAATGCCGTTGATGCAGATGTCGAGGAGCAGGGACTCCGCTATCCCGCACTACCGAATGTCACCCTTGTCTATTACTCAACACGCGCCGTTGATGTCTATGTGCCCAGGAGCCACGGCCTGATTCGTCATGGAGGCGAGTATGTCGATGCGCGGCGCAAACGCCGTGTTAGAGAAGATAGCCTGCCTGAATGAGAGAGATGTCATTTCGAGCGATAGCGAGAAATCATGATACATCCACTGTGTAAGCAGTTTCAGAAGATCTCACCCCGCAGCCCACTCCTCATTAATGATCTTTGAGTGGCCTACATCTTTACAAATGATCTCATTCATGCCTCGCTAAAAATCCTTCTCGAAATAGTCATCGCTGAGTTTTTTCACCACACCGGCAAGCAGAATCAGACTGATCAGGTTGGGTGCGGCCATGAAAATATTGGCGATGTCGGCGAAGTTCCACACCAGCTGCAGTGGCACGCTGGCTCCAACCACGACCAGCACGATGTAGATGATGCGGTAAGGGAGCACCGCCTTTTCACCAAACAGGAACTCGGCGCTGCGGTCACCGTAGTAGCTCCAGGCGATGATGGTGGAGTAGGCAAAAAACATCAGACCAAAACCGACCACCCAACCACCAAAATCGCCCAGAACCTGGCTGAAGGCATAGGCCGACAGCGCCGCGCCCGTCAGCTCTTCGGGTCGCGCATCCCCCCATGCTCCGACAATGACAATCACCAGCGCAGTCATGGTGCAGATAATCAGGGTATCGATGAAAGGACCGAGCATGGCGACCAGGCCCTCTCGCACAGGCTCACTGGTGCGGGCGGCTGCATGGGCCATAGGCGCAGATCCCAGACCTGATTCGTTGGAGAAGACACCGCGCGCAACACCATATTGTATGGCGGCGCCTACGGCTCCGCCACCGGCAGCCCAGGGATTGAGCGCATGATTGATGATAGTCCACAATGCTTCAGGAATCGCAGTAAAATTCATGACCAATATGGTCAAAGAGGCGAGAATGTAGGCGACCGCCATGAACGGCACGATGGTGGATGCAACCCTGGCGATGCGTTTGATGCCGCCGATGATAACCAGGCCGACTGCAATGCCCATGATGACGCCCAGCGTCGTTTTATATCCGGCAAGCTCGGGAAGGATGAAACCAATGCCGTCAACGACAGAATTGGCCTGCACCATGTTGCCGATACCGAAGGAGGCGATGAGGGTGAATACCGCAAAAGCCGCACCGAGCTTCGGCATTCCCAGGCCATCCCGCAGCGTATACATGGGACCGCCGGAGACCTCGCCGTTGGGGTGCAGGTAGCGGTACTTCACCGCCAGGGTACAGGATGCATATTTGGTGGCCATACCGACAAGGGCGGTAATCCACATCCAGAAGACGGCTCCGGGCCCTCCCAGCGTGATAGCGGTAGCAACGCCGGCAATATTCCCCGTACCGATAGTGGCGGAGAGGGCTGTCGACAGGGCCTGAAAATGGGTGACTTCACCGGGGTCATCGACTTTGTCATATTTTCCCTGCACAAGGTTGGTGGCATGACGAAAACCACGAAACTGAATACCCCGCAGACGAATGCTGAGATAGAGCCCGGTACCGACCAGTAGCACTATGGACGGAATGCCCCAGGCATAGCCGGCGATAGTTCCGGTAATTTCGGTGAGACTGGTAATCAGATTATCCATTGACAAAGGCCCGGTGATGAATGCTCAGTTGAGAAGATAGAGGTTCAAAGTTAATACTCATAGATAATAGACGCTCCCGGTCATCACCTTTGCAGTTATTTTCATCCCTTCGCGGATCGGCGACGGCAATTCGACCCCGCCTTTCTCCACTGCCTTGGTGGCATGGTTGATTTCATCCTCTTTCATCTGCTGCAGAATGGCTGTGGTTTTCTGATCCTCGGAGCGGACTTCGGAGAGGTGTTCATCCAGATGCGCTTCAACCTGGCGCTCGGTCTCTGCAACAAAACCAAGACTCCACTTGTCACCTGCGATGCCCGCCAATGTTCCGATAGCAAAAGAGCCTGCATACCAGAATGGATTTAGCAGGCTGGTACGGCCGCCGAGTTCCCTGATGCGTGTTTCACACCACTCGAGGTGATCATTCTCCTCCATGGCGGAACGCTCCATGCTGGTTTTCACGGACGGATCATGAGCGGTCAGCGCCTGCCCCTGGTAGAGCGCCTGCGCACAAACTTCGCCGGTATGATTGATGCGCATCAGGCGCGCGGTATGATCGCGCTCTGCATCACTGAGATCCGTTTCATCAAGTCCTGCAGCTGGATTGCTGCGCTCGGTTACTTTTGGCTGACCAAAAATGGTCTGCACGGACTGATCTATCTGCATGATCACTTTATCGAAGGGTGTATAGGCTCTCGTCATCTCTCTTCTCCAGTTTAGATTTTCAGCAATTGCTCTGCTACCAATTCTAGCGGATGCACCACTGTGATGCCTAGCCCTGCTTTTTTAGCCGCCAACTGCAACTGCAGCGCACAGCCGCTATTGGTTGTCGCCACGATGTTTGCCTGTGATGCAGCCAGTTGATCGATGAGTGGTTTCACCAACTGCTCTCCGGTGTGTTGCCGGGTAATGAGATGCAGGCCGGCTCCACCGCAACA
>JAUXDV010000175.1 GCA_030620735.1 Gammaproteobacteria bacterium | reverse complement strand
TGGCTTGGCTGCCGGAAGGTGGTGAAGCGGTTACTGAAAGCTATGTCAATCTGATCCCCACTTCCCAGGGCGGCACCCATGTCAATGGCTTGAGAACCGGCTTGACCGATGCGGTGCGTGAGTTTTGCGAATTTCGCAACCTGCTGCCACGCGGAGTCAAATTGACCCCGGACGATGTCTGGAACCGGGTCAGCTATGTATTATCGGTCAAGCTTCAAGAGCCCCAGTTCTCCGGCCAGACCAAGGAGCGTCTCTCATCGCGTGAATGTGCGCCATTTGTTTCGGGTGTGGTCAAGGATAGTTTTAGTCTGTGGCTCAATCAGCATACAGATGCCGGTGAAGCAATTGCCGAGCTGGCTATCAGCTCTGCGCAAATGCGCATGCGCGCAGGACGCAAGGTGGCGCGCAAGAAGATTACTCAGGGGCCGGCCCTGCCGGGTAAACTGGCTGACTGCACCTCGACAGACTCCAGCATGACAGAGCTGTTTCTGGTTGAGGGAGACTCCGCCGGTGGTTCAGCCAAGCAGGCCAGGGACAAGGTTTTTCAGGCGATTATGCCGCTGCGCGGCAAGATACTAAATACATGGGAGGTCGATTCTTCCGAAGTGCTGGCTTCGCAGGAGGTGCATGATATCTCTGTAGCCATCGGAGTCGACCCCGGCAGCAGTGATCTGTCGCGGCTGCGATTCGGCAAGATCTGCATTCTTGCCGATGCAGACTCCGATGGTTTGCATATCGCTACCCTATTGTGTGCGCTCTTCATGCGCCATTTCCCCAAACTGGTGCAGGAAGGGCACGCCTATGTCGCCATGCCGCCGCTGTTTCGCATCGATGTGGGAAAGAAGGTCTTCTATGCACTCGATGATGCTGAGAGAGAGGGGATTCTTGACCGTATCGCCGCGGAAAAGCTGCGCGGTAAAATCTCCATCCAGCGATTCAAGGGGCTGGGAGAGATGAATCCAAAGCAGCTGCGCGAGACCACCATCCACCCGGATACACGGCGTCTGGTGCAGCTGACGGTTGATTCTGAAGATGAAGCCATGTGCATGATGGATATGCTGCTTGCCAAAAAGCGCGCCGGCGACCGCAAAAGCTGGCTGCAGGAGAAGGGCGACATGGCGGAAGTGTAGCTGCTTCAAAGCTTTTTTTACCACGAAAGGCACGAAAATCACGAAAAAAGATCAACTGATTGTTCCTGTTTTTTGTGTGGTTCGTGACTTTCGTGGTTAATTTTTTTGTCATCGATGATTAAATGCGATATTACAAAAACTGGATCACCTTCTTCTGCGGCTGCAGGTTGATCTCCTGGATCACCGCGCCCTCTCTTGCATTCAGCATCAGCAGCGCGGCTTCTGCGACATCCTCGGCGATCAGATGTTCGCCGGGTTTATCGCCGGGCTGGAAGCCGAGTTCGTCAAAAAAGGAGGTGTTGACCATGCCCGGGTTGATGATGCCGACACGTACACCGCTGGCAGAGCACTCCTCCTGCAGCGATTGCACCAGCCCACGCAGTCCAAACTTTGTGGCGCTGTAGACCGCGCCGTTCCTGCCGCCAGCGAGAGCTGCTTCCGAACCGATAAAGATCAGATTGCCGCTTTTTTTTGCCTTCATTGCGGGCAGAAATTTCCGTGCAATCAATATCTGACTGGTGAGATTGAGGTTGATCAGCTGCTCGATGCGCAGTACGGAGAACTGTTCCAGGGAGCCGAACACTCCCTGACCGGCATTTAGAATCAATCCATCCACCTCCGGGTGGTTTGCAGAGATTTCATTCAATTTTTCAGGCAGAGAGCGTAGATCGCTGAGATCGGCAGTGATATGCGTGAATTTTTCTGAACTGAACTCCGGCAGATTGCGGCTGATGCCGATCACCTGGTGCTCCATTTCGAGAAGACGATGGGTAATAGCAGCGCCGATTCCACGGCTGCAACCTGTAACCAGATATGTGATTTGCTTGTTCATCTGTTATAGACCTGAAAAAGTGATTGCAGAAAATCGTCCAGCAGACTCATCTGCGGCATCATCCACTCTTCAAGCATAGCGGAAGAGGGAGTGCTGATGGCGGTTTTTTGATTATCCGAGATGACCTTGATGCAATGCACGAACTGCGGTTGTGTAAAGCGTCTCGCGGTAAAAGCAAAGCCGCTGGCCTCCATGTCGAACATACCCTTGTCGCGCTGATCACTCCTGTGAGGTTGATCATAGGTATATAACGCGGCTGTTTTCCATGGGGGTTTGTCGGGAAGCGATAGATGCAACACTCGCTGTGTTGCAACGTCGATGACCTTGCCGGCGAGACAGGTGCTGCCCTGAGCATCAAGCGCATGACCGGCGATGCCGAGGTTGATCCACACGGCATCTTTATGAAAGCCTGTTTTGCCGTAGAGGTATGCCGTAGCCGCTGCAGCATTGCTCTTGCCGCTGCCTGAGATCACCAGTGTAATATTCTCATGGCTATAGAGCGGGAATTCCTGCTGTTGCTGCTTCTCAAGCTTGAAATAATTGATCAGTGCAGCAGCTTCAGCCCTGTAGGCAATGACAAAGCAGATCATTTTTGTTCCTGCCGCAGAGATGCATAAGGGATGAGGCATGTATTAAAATCACAGATGGTAGGTTAAACAAAGTATCAGATTTCCGCTACTCCAGGGTCAGAGAGTATTGAGCAAAACGGCTGGCGTAAAATGGGTGTAACAAAATACCGTATCTATCTTACACAAGAAAATCGAGTAACCCATTTTTTTGATCTTATAAAAGGGCATATATAATGAGGATTCTGGACAGACATAATGGAGCGATGCCCATGACTACGAAGAGACAAATATGAAATATCGAACATTAGGCAAAACCGACCTGCAGGTCAGCGCTATCGGATTGGGCACCATGACCTGGGGCCTTCAAAATACACAGGAAGAAGGATTCGAGCAGATGGATTACGCGCTGGAACAGGGCGTCAATTTTTTTGATACTGCGGAGATGTATGCCATACCTCCCAGTCAAAAGACTTTTGGTGCCACCGAAACCATTATCGGAAACTGGTTTGCTTCACGGGTAAAGCGTGACAAGGTAATCCTTGCCTCGAAAATTTCCGGTCCGGGATTGAGCTGGATCAGGGATGGAAAAAGCATCGACAAAAAAAATATTCAGATGGCTGTCGAGGGCAGTCTGAAACGCTTACAGACTGACTACATTGATCTGTATCAGTTGCACTGGCCCAACCGTGGTTCGTATCATTTCGGACAGTTCTGGAACTTCGCACCACAATTTGATGCACAGGCAGAGCTGGACAGTTTCCTCGAGGTATTACGCTGCTTTCAGACGCTCATTCAGGAGGGAAAGATACGTCACATCGGTCTCTCCAATGAAACTGCCTGGGGACTCAGCAACTGGCTGCAACTGGCCGAACAGAACAATCTGCCACGAATGGCTTCCATCCAGAACGAATACTCCCTGCTATGCCGTCACTTCGAGCCCGACCTAAGTGAGATGGCGATCCACGAAGAGTGTGGGTTGCTCGCCTGGTCACCGCTGTGCAGAGGCATGATCAGTGGCAAGTATCTGGACGGTGCGCGACCGGAAGGGGCGCGCGTCACTATCGAGACCCGCCCGGAACATCGTGTTTTACCTCAGACAGATGCGGCAATCAAAAAATACATCGCGTTGGCTAAACAGCACGATCTGGATGTCTGTCAGATGGCGCTGGCGTTCGTCAACAATCAACCTTTTGTCACTTCTACATTGATCGGCGCAACCAATATGACACAGTTAAAAAGCAATATCGATTCAATTGCGTTGCAGCTGTCTAACGAAATTTATGCTGGAATAGACAAGATCAGGCGTGAATTTCCGATGCTTTATTAATAGCACGGATGCAACCGTGCAACACTGTCTGGCAGCACGCCTAATGCGAGCACCTGATCAGTTTATGATTCCTCACTTCATCAACCGCAGCTCGCCAGCACGTCTCCAACCAGGTAGCCGAACATATATCGGCAATCACTGCCAACCCGTCTGTTTTTTGTCGATCTGAGACTTGGCCTCAATGGTTTTCTCCAACAGGCTGTTGTAGGTAGCCTCAATTCCCCTGTATTTATCCGCTCTCCGATGATTGCCGCGTTTCTCAGCCCCCTGGCGGAGTATGCTGGCTTTGTGCAGCAGGGTCTTGTATACAAGCTGCTGCTGACTCGTTTCGAGTCCTGAATCTTGAAGGATCTTCAGCAGCGCCTTGATGCGAAAACGATCCATGCCCCAGTGTTTGCGTGACAGCTGGTCGTCATGGCCGCCATATTTAAGAATCTGCGGCATCTCGACATAGAGTACGGCTTCATGCACACAGATGCGCAGCCACAGGTCGTAATCTTCGCAGGCGGGCAGGGTCTCGTCAAAGAGCCCGACATCTTCAAAAAGTGTGCGATGAATGACGACCGAAGAGGGGGAGATGACACACAGTGGCAGGCACTGCGGGAAAATATGGCCGCCGCTTTTGGCGTGCTTTTTCATCTGGTTGACGCGCACGCCGTTGCGAATCCAGCTCTCCTGCGTGTGGCACAGGCGATAGCCGGGATGCTGTTCAATCAGCTCAGCCTGATTTTTCAGCTTGTCAGGCAGCCAGGCGTCATCCGAGTCGAGAAATGCGAT
>JAUXDV010000163.1 GCA_030620735.1 Gammaproteobacteria bacterium | reverse complement strand
GTCGGTCTGAAGAAGATCAAGAAGGCGATCATCGACGATGAAAAAAATCGCAAGGCGCTGCATGCGCGTTTCCTGATCTCACAGAAGCCTGCGCAGATCGATCCGTGGAAAGCGCATGCTGATGGCAAGAATGCCAATGAGTTCGCGCCGATTGTCATCGCATAAAATTACATTAAATACAGAGAAAGATTATGTCCGACTGGATTGAAATTACACAACTCGACGAGATTCCCGTGCTCGGTTCGCGCGTCGTCAAGACCGATGACATGGATATCGCCATTTTCCGCACCAGCGATGACCGCATCTTTGCTGTCAAGGATGCCTGCCCGCACAAACAGGGCCCCCTCTCACAGGGCATCGTTCACGGAACCTCCGTCACCTGCCCGCTGCACAACTGGAAGATCGATCTTGCCAGCGGCGAAGCGCTGGGCGCCGATGAAGGCTGCACCAATGTCTACGACACCAAGGTCGAAAACAACATGGTCTATTTGCGTATTCCTGTAGATTGATACACTAGCATCCCATTTTTGTCATTGCGAGCGCAGCGCGGCAATCTATTTCTATAAAATAAGGTCATTGAAGATTGCCGCGTCGCTCCCCTCCTCGAAATGACAGTGAATTTAGTCAACACTGGTAACTGAAATGCTATTTGGTCGCGGTAAGAAGAATCCGGTCAAGATTGCGGATAAAGGCATCGTCGAGTGGAAATACACCACCTGCGGCTACTGCTCGACCGGCTGCTCCATCGAAGTCGGCCTCAACGCCGATGGCAAACCGGTCTCTTCACGCGGAGTCGGCGGCGCGGATGTCAATCGCGGCAAGCTGTGCGTCAAGGGGATCTTTGAACACGAAATTTTCACCGCGGACGGGCGCGGTGACAAGCCGCTGCTGCGCAATCATATCCATGAGGGTTACGAGCAGGTTGAGTGGGATCATGCGCTCGACAAGATGGCGGATGAGATCCTGCGCATCCAAAAAACCTATGGCCGCGACTCCTTTGCCATCGTCTCCACCGGGCAGCTGCTGACCGAGGAGTTCTACACCCTCGGCAAGCTGGCGCGCGGCTGTATCGGCACCAACAACTACGACGGCAACACCACGCTGTGCATGGCCTCTGCCGTCTCCGGCTACAAACGCTCATTCGGCTCCGACGGCCCTCCGGGAAACTACGAGGATTTCGAACACACCGACTGCCTGATCGCCTGGGGCTCCAACCTGCCGGAGCAGCATCCGATCATCTACTGGCGCATGAAAGAGGCCCAGGAGAAACGCAACTTCCCCCTTATCGTGGTGGATCCGCGCGTCACCATGCTGGCGCAGAATGCCGACATGCACCTGGCGATCACTCCCGGCACCGACGTGGTGCTGCAGAATGCCATCATGCACGTCATCCTTGACGAAGGTCTGGAAGATCGCGACTATATCGCCGCCAACTGCTCGGATTTTGAACAGCTGGAAAAAGAGGTGCAGAAGTACGATCCGGTGACCGCTTCGAAGATTTGCGGCATCGACGAAGACACCATCCGCAACGTCGCCAGGCTCTATGCCAATGCAGATGCCGCCATGAGCATCTGGACCATGGGCATCAACCAGAGCACCCATGGCTCCGACGGTGTGGTCGGCATCAACAACCTCAACCTGATTACCGGCAATATCGGCAAAGCCGGCGGCACCAGCCTCTCCATTACAGGCCAGTGCAATGCCATGGGAACCCGCGAGTGGTCCTCCTGCTCCGGCCTGCCGGGATACCGCGTGCTGGAGAAGCCGGAGGAGCGTGAAGAGATCGCCAAATTCTGGGGCATTGATGCAGAGTTCTTTCCCAAACAGCGCGGTCTGACCGAAACAGATATTTTCCCGGCCATTGAGACCGGGCAGATCAAGGGGCTGTGGCTGGTTGCAACCAACCCGATGACCTCCATGGCGAACACGGCGCGTATCCGCAAAACCCTGGAGAAACTCGACTTCCTGGTGGTGCAGGACTCCTATGCCGACGTGGAGACCACACAATATGCGCACCTCTATCTGCCTGCGGCAACCTGGGCGGAGAAAGAGGGTGTCTTCACCAACACCGAGCGGCGCGTCAATATCGTGCGTAAAGTGACCGATGCGCCCGGAGAGTCACAGGCTGACCTGTGGATCTTCAATGAGTTGGCCAAACGTTTTGAAAACGGCAAGAAGATCAAATTTCCTGAAGCACCTTCCGATGTCTTCGACGAGATGCGCGAACTCTCCAGGGGCCGCCTGGTCGATATCTCCGGCATGTCGCACGACAAGATCGAGACGCAGCGCGGTATCCAGTGGCCCTACACCAGCGATGAGGCTGACAAGGGCATCGAACCACCCAGCGGCGGCAAACGCCTCTATACCGAGGCAGGAACATTCCGCTACGCCGATGGCAAGGCCAAACTGATCCCATTGCCGTTCATCGACAACAACGAAGTCCCGGACGACGATTACCCGTTGTGGCTCAATACCGGCCGACTGGTGGAGCATTTTCACACCCGCACCAAGACCGGCAAGGTGGGCAACAACAACAAGTACAGTCCCATACCATTCATGGAGATCAACCCGGATGCCGCCGAAGAGCTCGGCATCGTGCACGGCGAGTATGTGCGCTGCATCTCACGCAGGGGCGATGCCGTCGTCATGGCGATGTCTACACAGCGGGTGCCGAAGAATATGATCTTCATCCCTTTTCATTTCCATGACTGCGTCAACCGCCTGACGCTGGGACTGCTGGACCCACACTCCAGGCAGCCGGCCTTCAAACAGTCTGCTGTGCGTGTCGAACGTATCGAAGATCAGCAGGCAGCAGCGCAAATGAGCATGGAGATGCGGGACTTCTAAGATGTTTAAAGTAAGAAGCGACGAGCCTGAATACGCCTTTTTGTGGGACAAAGAGACCAAGAGCCACAACCGTTACGGCACCAGCATCGAGACGGCTCCCGAAACAGATCAGCTGCGTGATAAAAGTCTCGAGATCAACAATGATGCAGGCATTGGCGACAACCCCAATCGCTATAAGCAGCACGGCTTTTTTCTCAATATAGACAACTGTATCGGTTGCCACGCCTGCGAAGCGGCCTGCAGCGAAAAGAACGACAACCCCGCACACATCGCATTCCGTTCTGTCGGTTTCGTTGAAGGCGGCGCCTACCCCGACTATCAGCGGCTCAATATCTCCATGGCGTGCAACCATTGCGACGATCCCGTCTGCCTGAAGGGGTGCCCGACCCGCGCCTACACCAAGTTTGCCGAATATGGCGCTGTGCTTCAGGATCCGGACATCTGTTTCGGCTGCGGCTACTGCACCTGGGTGTGCCCCTACAATGCACCGCAGCTTGACCCGGTCAAGGGCCAGGTGACCAAGTGCAACATGTGCGTCGACCGCCTCGAGGTCGGCCTCAAGCCTGCCTGTGTCGCTGCCTGTCTCGGCAATGCGCTGGACTTCGGCGTCATCGAAAACATCCCCGAGGGACGCACCCAGGCAAAGACGGAGATCCCCGGGTTCCCGCGCACCGACATCACCCAACCCAACATCCGCTTCCAGCAGACGCGCTCGACGCATCGGGAGATGACCCGCACCGACTCGACGCCGCTGAAGTATCACCGTGATGACAAGGCAGGGAAGTTCAAGCCTGCGGTTGATGAGAAGCATGGCCGGGAGCGCTACTGGAACTGGAGCGTTCTATTAAGTTCGCATGAAAATGCACATGCCATCTTCACCCTCCTCGCCCAGACCGTGATGGGTGCATTTGTGCTGCTGGTGTGCGGCTCGCTGTTTGGTCCTCTCTCTATAATCGAACCCCTGCAGCAAATCAGGGAAAGCACCGCCTGGCTGCCGCTGCTTGGAATCCTGGTTGCACTCATGGGTTTCGGTCTGTTCAAACTGAACATGCATCTGGGCAAGCCGCACCGCTTCTACCGTGGATTTTACAATCTGCGCCACTCGCCTGTGAGCCGTGAAATCGCCGGAGTTTCGCTGTTTTTCGGCAGCCTGGCGGGATTTGCATTGTTCTCTGTATTTGACCGGCAGATTCCACAACTGCTGGTGATGCTGTTCAGCGTTACCGGCCTGCTTGGCGCTGCACTCGGCTCATACTACATGTACAAACTCTATCGCATCCCTGCCCGCCCTTTCTGGAATCACTGGCAGACAGCGAGTGCATTCTATGGAAGCATGCTGTCGCTCGGCAGTCTGTTGATAGCAGTGGTCGCTACGGCAATCAACGGCATTGACGGTCCGTTGCTGCAACTCCTGGCAGTCGTCTGCGCAGCAGGCGTCGCACTGGAGAGCATCGGTCACTGGTTCCACGCACGTGATTTAAAGCAAGCTGAAAACGAAGGCGCTGCCGCTCACTATGAACAGACAACCACCTTCGGCAAAACCTACAATTTGCGCAATGGCCTGCTCGTCGTCAACCTGTTGCTGCTGATTACGCTGGCAGCTGCCGGCGCATCCATGCCCGGATTGATCGCTGCCGCACTACTGCCTGTGACATTGCTGCTGACGGCCTATACAAGCCGCATTCTCTTCTATGCGCTGGTGATTCCGACGACCATGCCCGGCGCATTTTTCTGGAAGAACAAGGGCTTCGTCGAACATGCGCGCGAAACCGGACTGGCGGAGATGGAGCAGATGGGCGTAGTCTATGAAGGGCATCACAAGTTCCGCCTCGATGAACTGCTGCAAACGATGCGTGAAACCAGCTTCAAAGAGATGCGCTCACAATTTGCACGAATTTTTACAGGATAAAACCTTTAACCACGAAAATCACGAAAGACACGAAAAAAACCGTATAGTAATCTATCATTTCATGATGTAGGTTGGGCAAAGCCGTATTGCACCGCATCATTTCTGGTTCCCACGGTCCTCCGTGGTAACCCATACTGATATTGGAAACATCGAAAAGATTGAGCGAAATAAAT
>JAUXDV010000034.1 GCA_030620735.1 Gammaproteobacteria bacterium | reverse complement strand
TGGTCGATGAAGTGCTGCTGGAGAAACCCGGAACATCCGTTGCTATCATGAACCAGCTATTTCCCCAAAGCTGGCATGGTCCCGCCCTCTATATTCTTGCCGTGCTGGCGCTGACACTGATGCTGCGTGTTGCCGCTACGCTCTTCAGCGTGTGGCAAACGCGTATTTTTACCTGTATCGCAAAAGATGTGATATTCCGCATCCGCCGTTCGCTGCTGTCCCGGCTCGAACACATCTCCATGTCCGAGTATGAAACCCTTGGCTCGGGCACGGTCGCCTCTCATCTGGTGACAGATTTACAAACCATCGATGACTTCGTTAGTGTCAGCATTAGTAAATTTCTGGTAGCGGTGCTCACGATCATTGGTACAGCTGTTATTCTGCTGTGGATTCACTGGCAGCTGGCGCTCTTTATTCTGCTGTTGAACCCACTGGTGATCTATGTCACCACCATATTCGGACGCAAGGTCAAACAGCTCAAAAAGCGCGAAAATGCAACCTTTCAGCTGTTCCAGGAGTCTCTGGCGGAGACACTGGATGCAATCCAGCAGATTCGCGCCGCAAACCGGGAACATCACTATATTGCCAGGCTCATCGATGTCGCCGCCGATGTGCGCAACTACTCATCCAGCTTTGCATGGCGCAGCGACGCCGCATCGCGCCTCTCATTTGTCATCTTTCTGTTCGGCTTTGATATCTTTCGCGCCCTGAGCATGTTCATGGTGCTCTACTCCGGGCTTTCGATCGGTCAAATGCTGGCGGTATTTGCCTATCTGTGGTTTATGATGGGCCCGGTGCAGGAGGTGGTGACCATTCAATATGCCTGGAACAGCGCACATGCAGCCTTGCAGCGCATCAACACTCTGTTCGATATAAAGCTGGAACCCGTCTACCCACATGAGGAAAACCCCTTCATCGGCAGGCAAACTGTTTCGATTACACTTGAGAATGTCAATTTTGCCTATGGTGATGGTCCCAGGGTTCTGAAGGATCTCTCTCTCTCTATTCCCAGCGGGCAAAAAGTCGCTCTTGTAGGCGCCAGTGGTGGAGGTAAAACAACCTTCGTGCAGATTCTGCTTGGGCTCTATACTGCTGATACGGGTGAAATCCTTTTTGATGAGGTTCCGGTTACCCGCATAGGACTCGATGTCGTGCGTGAAAACATATCAACAGTATTGCAGCACCCCGCCATGATGAATGAGAGTGTGCGCTCGAACCTGACGCTTGGGCGTGAAATCGATGATCAACTGCTATGGAGAGCGCTCGAAATAGCACAGCTGAAGGGAACCATCGAAATGCTTGACGACGGCCTGGAGACCAGGATCGGCAACAGAGGCGTACGTCTTTCAGGCGGGCAGCAGCAGCGGCTGGCCATCGCCCGCATGGTATTGACAGACCCGGCAGTTGTGATTCTCGATGAAGCTACATCCGCACTCGATACGACCACGGAAAAACATCTGCATGCTGCTCTGAACCAGTTTCTACAGGGAAAGACAACTATTATCATCGCCCATCGTCTGAGTGCTGTGAAGCATGCCGACCGTGTACTGGTATTCGAAGATGGCCGCATCGTCGAGGATGGCGTACATAGCCAGTTGATCAGCCAGGAGGGGCTTTATAACTCACTATATGGGGCACAGGAATAGGAGTGAGACATGAGTAATGAGGTCTGAGTGAAAACCTAAAACCTAAAACACTACCCCTTAACGCAAAAACCGGCAACAGCCGGTTTTTTGTCGTGTGCGATGAAAGATTCTTAATCAGCTACTGCTTCGTCGAATATCTCATCTTCAACTTCAGGTATGGGACGATCAACCAGCTCTACCCATGCCATGGGAGCCTTGTCGCCTTCACGGTATCCTGCTTTGAGAATACGCATGTAGCCGCCATTGCGCTCCTCGTATCTTGGTCCGATTTCAGTAAAAAGTTTTGCAACGACTGCATCGTCACGCAAGCGGCTGAATGCCAAACGACGGTTTGCAACGGTGTCCACTTTTGCCCTGGTGATCAGCGGTTCGACAACGCGGCGCAGCTCTTTGGCTTTTGGCAGTGTAGTTTTGATCAACTCATGTTCAAACAGTGAGCACGCCATATTTTTGAACATGGCTTTACGATGACTACTGTTTCTGTTGAGTTTACGACCGGATTTGCGATGGCGCATGATAATAATTCCTGGTATCTATTCTTGTTAACTAGAATCCTTGATCCACTAAATGTTTGCAAATGAGTCAAGTTTTAAAAGAATCTCTCGCTAAGAACGCAAAGGACGCAAAGGTTTTTCTTGGCGGTCCTGGCGTCTTTGCGAGAGACCAATAAATTCTTTATCGCTTGTCAGCGTCAGTCCGTGACGCTGTCTCGCTAGCCGTTGACGACATCTTCAAGCGATTCGGGGGGCCAGTTCTCGAGTTTCATTCCGAGCGACAAACCACGTTCGGCAAGCACGTCCTTGATTTCATTCAGGGACTTTTTGCCCAGGTTTGGAGTCTTCAAAAGTTCAACTTCCGTGCGCTGCACCAGATCACCGATGAACATGATGTTCTCCGCCTTGAGGCAATTTGCAGAACGCACAGTCAGTTCAAGATCATCAACCGGGCTAAGCAGGGTTGGATCAAACTCGGGCTCATCTTCAACATCCTCCTCGACATCAGGCGCTACTGTAACATCCAGCAGAACGAATGCGGTGAGTTGGTCCTGAAGAATTGTTGCGGCCATGCGCACAGCCTCATCAGGATCAATCGTTCCGTCAGTCTCTATGTCGATGATCAATTTGTCCAGGTCAGTACGCTGCTCGACACGCGCGGCTTCGACTGAATAGGCAACACGGCGAACAGGTGAGAATGTCGCATCGAGTTTAAGCCATCCAACAAGATTAGAATCCTCATCATCTTCACGGTTGGCGGCGGGCTCATAGCCGCGTCCTTTTCTGACCTTCATGGAGATATCAAGCTCGACATCCTTGGTCAGTGTCGCAATCAGATGATCAGGATCTGCGATCTCAACGTCGTGATCGAGTTGAATATCAGCAGCAGTGACGTCACAGGGTCCGCTCTTTTTCAGATGCAGAACAGCTTCATCACGCTCGTGCATGACAATGGCAAGTTCCTTGAGATTCAGAAGGATATCAAGTGCATCCTCCTGAACGCCGTCGATACCGCTGTATTCATGCAGAACGCCTTCAATCATGACATCTGTCACAGCGCTCCCTTTCATTGAAGAGAGCAAAATGCGGCGCAACGCATTACCAAGGGTATGTCCGAAACCACGTTCAAATGGCTCCAGTATGACTTTGGTATGCGTATCGTTAATCCTGTCAATGTTAACGATACGTGGTTTTAGAAAATCCGAGATAGATTCCGACATGAATACGCCTTCAAATAGGTGCTTACTTGGAGTAAAGTTCGACGATCAACTGTTCGTTGATCTCAGCCGGCAGGTCTGTGCGTTCGGGAATGCGCTTGAAAACGCCGCTCATCCCTTTCACGTCAACCTCCATCCAGTCAGGAAATTCATACTGCTCTGCTATGGAGAGAGAGCTTTTAATACGATCCTGTTTGCGGGATTTTTCCCGGACTGAAATTACATCTTCTGCAGATACCTGATAAGAGGCGATGTTGACTACAGAGCCATTGACTTCAATTGCCTTGTGGCTAACCAGCTGACGCGCCTCTGACCGTGTCGAGCCATAGCCCATACGGTAAACGACGTTGTCGAGACGGCGTTCAAGCAATTGCAGCAGATTATCACCTGTAGCGCCTTTGCTTTTCGCTGCTTTTTTGTAGTAGTTGCGGAACTGCTTCTCCAGCACGCAGTAGATACGGCGAACTTTCTGCTTTTCGCGCAACTGCAAACCATAGTCGGAGAGTCTGCGGCGACGATCACTGGTCTGACCGGGGACTTTCTCCATGTTGCATTTAGAATCCAGAGCGCGCACGCGGCTCTTGAGTCCCAGGTCAGTGCCTTCACGGCGACTGAGTTTACATTTTGGTCCAATATATCTAGCCATGCTCGACTCCGGTTACACGCGACGCTTTTTAGGTGGACGACAACCATTATGCGGGATGGGAGTCACATCAGAGATACTGGTAATTTTGAGACCAGAATTATTCAGTGCGCGAACCGCAGAGTCACGCCCGGGACCAGGACCCTTGATGTTGACATCAACACTCTTCATGCCAAACTCTTTTGCCATTTGACCGCATTTTTCGGCAGCAACCTGTGCAGCAAAAGGTGTACTCTTGCGTGAGCCACGGAAGCCTGAGCCGCCCGCTGTAGTCCAGCAGAGAGCATTGCCCTGACGGTCGGAGATCATGATGATCGTGTTGTTAAAAGATGCATGCACGTGGGCTATGCCATCTGTAACGACCTTTTTGACCTTTTTCTTTGTGCGTGTAGGGTTCGCCATATTATTTTAACCTGAATATCGTATCAGCGCTTGATAGGACGACGCGGTCCTTTACGGGTGCGCGCATTCGTTTTTGTACGTTGTCCACGTACGGGGAGACCGCGACGGTGACGAATGCCACGGTTGCAACCAAGGTCCATCAAGCGTTTAATGCTCATGGATATTTCACGACGTAAATCACCTTCGACATTGTGCTTCGCAACTTCTGTGCGCAGCGCATCGATTTGATCGTCACCAAGCTGCTGAATCATTTGATCCGGCGCAACGCCTGCAGCTTTGCATATCTCCATTGCCTTGGTACGACCAATGCCGTAAATTGCAGTCAGTGAAATGACTGCGTGTTTTCTGTCCGGTATGTTGACACCAGCAATACGGGCCATCAGTTAAGCTCCTGAACTCAGTTGTATCCGCGGCACGGAAAACGCGCAATCATATAGCGGAATCATAATGAAATCAACCTTGACGTTGTTTATGACGTGGATCCTTGCAGATCACGCGTACAACGCCTTTACGTTTGACTATCTTGCAGTTGCGGCAAATCTTTTTGACGGAAGCTCGCACTTTCATAATATTTTCTCCAGATATCGGTATTAGTGTATGCGGCCAGCACCACCGACACCGCTAAAATTGGCTTTCTTCATCAGGCTGTCATACTGATGCGACATCAGATGCGCCTGCAGCTGCGCCATGAAATCCATGACAACAACAACGATGATGAGCAGAGATGTTCCGCCAAAATAGAACGGTATATTCCACTGAAATTGAAGCAGATCCGGCAACAGCGCCACCAGTGTGATGTACATTGCTCCCACCAGTGTCAGGCGCGACAGAACACCATCGATATAGCTCGCCGTCTGCTTGCCTGGCCGTATACCCGGTATGAATGCGCCTGAACGTTTCAGGTTATCCGCCGTCTCACGCGAGTTGAATACAATCGCAGTATAAAAGAAGCAGAAAAATATAATCGCTGCTGCAAAGAAAACCGTATAGAGAGGCTCTCCGCGTGAGAGTTTCCCGGTCAGGTCCTGCAGCCAGCGCATATTTTCACCGCTGCCGGCCATCTGCCCGATGGTCGCCGGAAACAGAATAATACTGGATGCAAAGATCGGCGGGATAACCCCGGACATATTCAATTTCAGCGGTAGAAAACTGCTCTGCGCAGCGTAAATCTTGCGTCCCTGCTGGCGTTTGGCATAGTTAATTTTAATACGCCGTTGACCACGTTCGACAAAAACCACAAAACCAACAACACCGATCAGCGCAACAAGCAGAATGACGACAAAAATCGCATTCATCTCGCCGCTGCTGACCTGCTGGAAGACAGCGCCTGCGGCTGACGGCAATCCGGCAACAATACCGGCAAAAATAATCATGGAGATGCCATTGCCGAGACCACGCTCGGTGATCTGCTCTCCGAGCCACATTAGGAACATGGTGCCGCTTACCAGGGCTACGGAAGCAACCATCACAAAGCCCCACCCCTGGTTGATGACCACATTGGAGCCTGCGACTGTCTGCCCCTGCAGTGCGATGGCAATGCCGATCGACTGGAATATCCCAAGCACCACCGTTCCGTAGCGTGTGTACTGCGTAATTTTACGGCGTCCCGATTCACCCTCTTTCTTCAGCTGTTCAAGTGTCGGTATGACAGCTGTCATCAACTGCATGATGATGGATGCAGAGATATAAGGCATGATGCCAAGAGCAAACAGACTTGCGCGTTCAAGCGCGCCACCGGAGAACATGTTGAACATATCCAGGATGGTGCCGGACTGCTGTTGAAACAGCGCCGCCAGTGCTGCAGGGTTGACTCCGGGTACGGGCACAAATGTGCCTATACGAAAGACAATCAGAGCTCCCAGCAGGAACAGTATGCGCTGCTTGATCTCTGTGAGGTGTCCGAACTTGCCGGCGCCTGCTGTCATTGTCTCTTTTGCTGCCATCGTAGAATCCGTATTAATTCTCTACTGTCACTCTTCGACACTGCCGCCAGCTTTTTCAATTGCTGCACGGGCACCTTTGGTCGCACGAATTCCTTTCAATGTAACCGCTTTGTCTATCGAACCCGAAAGCATCACCTTGGCGCGCTTCATGCTATGAGGCAAAATATTTGCCGTATGCAGCGCCTTGATGTCAACGACATCAGCATCGACCGAGGCAATTTCATTGAGCGTCAACTCAGCAGTATACTTCGCCATGCGTGAGTTAAACCCAACCTTGGGCAGGCGGCGCTGCAGCGGCATTTGACCGCCTTCAAAACCGACTTTTGTCAAGCCGCCGGAGCGTGATTTCTGACCTTTATGTCCGCGTCCGCATGTTTTTCCAAGCCCGCTGCCAATTCCGCGGCCAACACGTTTACGTGCTTTGCTGCTGCCATCTGCCGGTTTTAGTGTATTCAGGTGCATATCAGCTCTCCGTAACAACTTTTACCATGTAAGAGACTTTGTTGACCATCCCTCTGGTAGATGCGGTATCTTCAACTTCAACAACCTGGTGTATTCTACGCAATCCCAGTCCTGTGACACATGCTTTATGCGTCTTGATGCGGCCGTTCATGCTTCGCACCAACTTGACTTTCATCATGTTTTTGCCTGCCATTACTTTTTACTCCAGAATCTCTTCGACACTCTTGCCACGTTTCGCTGCCGCATGTTCAGGACTGGTCATTGTAGTCAGACCCTGTACTGTTGCACGGATGACATTGAGCGGATTATTGGTGCCGATGCATTTCGCAAGTACATTGTGTACACCGACAACCTCAAAAACAGCACGCATCGCACCGCCGGCAATGATTCCAGTACCCTGGGAAGCCGGTTTCATGAAAACCTTCGCCGCACCATGGCGACCGATCAGCGGATATTGAACAGTGTCTCCATTGAGGTTGACACTCTTCATGTTCTTGCGTGCGCTCTCCATTGACTTCTGGATGGCTATCGGAACCTCACGCGCCTTGCCCTGGCCAAAACCAACACGACCTTTCCCGTCGCCAACTACTGTCAGCGCAGAGAAACTGAAAATACGTCCACCTTTTACTGTCTTGGCAACACGATTGACAGTAACAAGTTTTTCAATAAAATCCTGACCGTCATCTTGAGAATCATATTTTGACATCGCTGTTCCTCTTAAAATTGCAAGCCGGCTTCACGAGCAGCATCTGCGAGTGATTTCACACGACCATGAAATCTGAATCCGGCGCGATCGAAAGCGACAAATTCAACTCCTGCCGCCTTTGCACGCTCACCAATAGCCTTGCCGACGGATGCTGCAGCTGCACTGTTTCCTGTTGATCCGTCGATATTTTTACGAATTGTTTTTTCAACAGTCGATGCAGCAGCGACAATTTCCGCACCGTTCGGGGCGATCACCTGGGCATAGATATGCCTCGGCGTACGAAAAACCGTCAGACGATGCCGACCTGAATCATGGATTCTTGCGCGGGCTTTACGAGCACGGCGCAAACGACTTTGTTTCTTATCCATCGTCCTAACCTCTTATTTCTTTTTCGCTTCTTTACGCAGTACATGCTCGTCTGCGTAGCGTATACCCTTGCCTTTATAAGGCTCCGGCGGTCTGTATGAACGAATCTCAGCAGCAACCTGTCCAACCTTTTGCTTGTCAGCGCCCGAAACAACAATCTCAGTCTGCGAAGGTGTTTCAATTTGTATACCTTCGGGCACTACATAGTTGACAGGGTGTGAAAAGCCGAGACTCAGGCCGAGTTCCTTGCCCTTCATAGCAGCACGGTAGCCAACACCAATCAGGGTCAGTTTTTTACTGAAGCCGTCTGAACAACCAATGACCATGTTATTCAGCAGTGCGCGTGTGGTACCAGCCAGGGCCCATGACTGCTTGGTCTCCTTGTGTGGAGCAACGCGCAGTTGACCATCTTCCTGTGAAACTTTGACAGCAGGGTTCACGCTCCATACGAGTGTTCCCTTAGCACCCTTGACCTGCACATCCTGTCCATCTATCTTGACTTCAATACCGGAAACAATGGAAACCGGCGACTTAGCAATACGTGACATAACCGCCTCCTATGCAACAAAAGCAATGACTTCGCCACCGTGACCGGCCTTACGCGCCGCACGATCAGTCATTAAACCTTTGGATGTTGAAATAATAGCGATGCCAAGTCCGTTTCTGACCCGGGGCAGCTCATGCTTGTTTTTGTAGATACGCAAACCCGGACGGCTTACACGTTGAATGAGTTCGATGACAGGCTCTCCCTGAAAGTATTTCAGCTCAACATTCAGCTCAGCCTTGACATCTGAAGATGCATGGAAACCCGTGATGAAGCCTTCGTCTTTGAGCACTGCAGCCATCGCCTTCTTGACCTTGGATGACGGCATGGTGACAGAAACCTTGTTCCGCGCCTGAGCATTTCGAATACGCGTCAACATATCCGCAACTGGATCTGACATACTCATGTATGAGTCTCCTGTGGGTCAGCCCGCCAGTCCGGCGCGATACCCTGAATTATAGAAAATCTAAATAAAACAAACGACCTTCAAAACGAAGGCCGCAAATTATACACAGTGACGACTGACAATGCCAGTCGAATTTACAATCTGTTTACCAGCTGGCTTTTTTCAGGCCAGGCACATCGCCGCGCATCGTGGCTTCACGCAACTTGTGACGGCACAGACCGAACTTGCGATAAACAGCGTGCGGACGTCCTGTAATACGGCAGCGGGAACGTTGACGAGATGAACTCGCATCGCGAGGCATCTTTTGAAGCTTCAGTACGGCTTCGTCAATCTCTTCGTAACCGCTGTTGCGATTGTTGATGATCGCTTTCAATGCCGCACGTTTCTCAGCATATTTAGCGACAGTTTTTGCACGTTTGTTTTCACGCGCTATCATGCTTTTCTTTGCCATAGTCTCTTTACCGAATACTCTTTATTTAAACGGAAAGTTAAACGCTTCCAGCAGCGAGCGGCCTTCGTCGTCATTTTTTGCTGAAGTCGTGATACAGATGTCCATGCCTCGAATTGCATCGATTTGATCGTAATTGATCTCTGGAAACATGATCTGCTCCTTGATACCCATGTTGTAATTTCCACGCCCGTCAAATGACTTGCCGTTCAAGCCGCGGAAATCTCTCTCTCTGGGCAATGCAATGCTGATCAGCCGGTCGAGGAACTCATACATGCGCTCACGACGCAGCGTCACTTTGCAACCGATCGGCCAGCCTTCACGAATTTTAAACCCTGCAACAGATTTACGCGCCCTGGTAACGACGGGTTTTTGTCCACAAATTTTGGTCATGTCGGAAGTCGCATTCTGGATGATCTTTTTATCACCAGTTGCTTCACCTACACCCATATTGAGGGTTATTTTTTCAATCCGAGGAACCGCCATGACACTGGAATAATCGAACTTCTCGGTTAACTGCGGTATCACTTTGTTACGATAATGGTCTTCTAGCCTGCTCATCTGCTTCTCGCCTTATACGTCGACAATCTCGCCGTTGGACTTGAAAAAACGCACCTTGCGTCCATCGTCCAGCGACTTGAAACCAACCCGATCACCCTTATTGCTCATCGGATTGTAAATTGCTACATTGGAAGCATCCATGGGCATCTCTTTGTCAACAATGCCGCCCGGCTCCCCTTTGTTTGGATCAGGCTTGACGTGCTTTTTAGCCAGATTGATATTCTCTACGACAATACGCCTCTGGTCCACCTTGAGCACCGTACCACGCTTACCGCTGTCTTTGCCGGCAATAACGATGACGTCGTCGCCTTTCCTAATTTTATTCATAGCCATGAAATCAACCTCACAACACTTCAGGAGCAAGTGAAATAATCTTCATGAACTTTTCACCACGTAATTCACGCGTGACAGGTCCGAAGATACGTGTTCCAACAGGCTGCAACTGCGCGTTAAGCAGCACGGCGGCATTGCCGTCAAAACGGATCAGCGAACCATCGCCGCGACGTACACCCTTGCGGGTGCGCACCACAACGGCGTTGTATACATCGCCTTTTTTGACCTTGCCACGCGGGATGGCTTCCTTGATACTCACTTTGATGACATCGCCAATGCCTGCATAGCGGCGGTGTGAACCGCCCAACACTTTGATACACTGAACACGCTTGGCGCCGCTGTTGTCAGCCACATTCAGGTTTGTCTGCATCTGAATCATCAGATTACTCCACGAAAAATTCTACTGGATCAGGCCCTTGCAGGACTCTCGATAATTTCAACCAGGCGCCAGCTCTTGCTGCGTGACAGCGGACGACACTGCTCAACCATGACGATGTCGCCGATACGACACTCGTTGTTGGCGTCATGTGCATGCACCTTGGTGGATCGACGGATAAATTTCCCGTAAATCGGGTGTTTTACCTGACGCTCGATCAATACGGTGATGGTCTTATCCATCTTATCGCTGGTAACACGCCCCTGGATCTTGCGGTTTGATGCTTGTTCTTCATTCATGATGCGCTACCTGCCATCTTTTCATTCATCACGGTTTTGATTCTGGCAATATTCTTGCGGACCTTTTTCACCTGGTCCGGGCGCGCCAGCTGACCTGCACCCTGCTGCATTCGCAAGGTGAATTGCTCTTTGTGCAAATCATGCAGTTCCTGTTCCAGCTCTACCTGGCTTTTGCTACGCATTTCTGTTGCTTTCATTAGAGGATCGTCCGCTTGGAAAAAGTGGTTGCAACGGGAAGCTTTGCGGCAGCAAGTTTGAATGCCTCGCGAGCCTGCTCTTCCGAGACGCCCTCGATCTCATACAACATACTTCCGGGTTGAACTTGCGCAACCCAGTATTCGACGCTGCCCTTGCCCTTGCCCATACGTACTTCCAGGGGCTTCTTGGTGATCGGCTTATCAGGAAAGACGCGGATATAGAGCTTGCCGCCGCGCTTTACTGTACGTGTAATGGTGCGTCGGGCTGCCTCGATCTGACGTGAGGTGATTCTGCCTCTTGAAGTGGCCTTGAGGCCAAATTCACCGAAGCTGACTTTACTGCCTCTCTCTGCCAGACCGCGGTTGCGGCCTTTGTGCATTTTACGGAATTTTGTTCGTTTTGGCTGGAGCATGATTTAACCTTTATTGCCTCTACCCTTGCTACTACGGCCTCTGGTCTTCTTTGGCTGTTCTTTCTCTGCAGGCATATCTGCATAGACTTCACCTTTGAAAACCCACACCTTGATACCGATGATGCCGTACGTTGTCATCGCCTCTGCTGTACCGTAATCGATATCGGCGCGCAGTGTATGCAACGGAACACGGCCTTCACGATACCATTCGCTTCTGGCGATTTCGGCGCCGTTCAGACGGCCGCCTATATTGATTTTGATGCCACCGGCGCCGAGACGCATGGCTGTCTGCACCGAACGTTTCATGGCGCGGCGAAACATAATACGGCGCTCAAGCTGCTGCGCAATGCTCTCTGCAACCAGTGTTGCATCCAGTTCAGGCTTGCGAATCTCTTCAATACTGATCTGTACAGGAACACCCATGAGAGCGGATACTTCCATACGCAGTTTATTGATGTCTTCACCCTTCTTGCCGATCACAATGCCGGGACGAGCCGTATGAATGGTGATATTGGCATTATTCGCAGGGCGATCGATCTGAATTCGGCTTACCTGCGCCTGCTTTAACTTGTTCTTCAGAAAATCACGCACATTGAGATCCTCGTTGAGAAGATCGGCGTACTGATTTGTGTTGGCATACCAACGCGAGGTATGCTCTTTTGTTATTCCAAGTCGAAAACCTGTTGGATGTATTTTTTGACCCATAATTATTCTGCCTTAGTCGTCCGCTACTGCGACGGTAATGTGGCTGCTACGCTTGAGAATGCGACTTGCACGTCCCTTTGCACGCGCACGAATTCTCTTCATGGTTGGTCCTTCATCGATGCAGATTGTTTTGACAGTCAGCTCGTCGATATCAGCTCCTTCATTGTTTTCCGCATTTGCAATCGCAGAATCAAGAACCTTTTTTATCAGTACAGCACCC
>JAUXDV010000116.1 GCA_030620735.1 Gammaproteobacteria bacterium | reverse complement strand
CCCTCCTCCCAGATCGCCTGCACCATTGGAGGCAATGTTGCCGAGAATTCAGGCGGCGTACACTGCCTCAAGTATGGGCTGACCGTACATAATGTTCGCAAACTGCGCATCATCTGCATCGATGGTGAAATGCTTACGATTGGCAGCGATGCACTGGATGCTCCCGGCTATGACCTGCTGGCGCTGATGAACGGCTCTGAAGGACTGCTTGGCATCATTGTCGAGGTCACCGTCAGCCTGCTGCCGATCCCACCCACCGCAAGGGTCATGCTGGCGGCTTTCGACGATGCTGAAAATGCAGGCAAGGCTGTCAGCGGCATTATCTCCAGCGGCATCATCCCGGCCGGACTGGAGATGATGGACAACCTTGCCATCTGCGCCGCCGAAGATTTCGTGCATGCAGGTTATCCGAAAGACGCAGCCGCCATTCTATTGTGTGAACTCGATGGAACAACAGAAGAGGTCCTCCACGATATCGCAAAGGTCGAACAGATATTGCAGCAGCATCACTGCACCGCAACCCGAATATCAGAGGATGAAGAGCAGCGCATGAAGCTATGGGCAGGCCGCAAGGCCGCATTTCCGGCAGTCGGGCGTCTTGCGCCTGATTACTACTGCATGGATGGAACCATTCCACGTCACCGCCTGCCTGAAGTGCTGCGAAGAATCAACGAACTGTCGCAGCAGCATGAACTGGCAATCGCCAATGTTTTCCATGCCGGTGACGGCAACCTGCATCCACTGATTCTCTATGATGCAAACATTGGGGATCAGCTGCAGAGAGCGGAGAGACTCGGCAGCAAGATACTGCAACTGTGCGTCGAGGTTGGCGGCACAATCACAGGCGAGCATGGCGTCGGCAGTGAAAAAATCGATGAGATGTGCATACAGTTCAAACCTCTCGAGCTGCAGCAGTTCCACGCGATCAAGGCCGCATTCGACCAGCATGGACTGCTCAATCCCGGCAAGGCGGTTCCCGAGCTGCACCGCTGCGCCGAGCTGGGCGCCATGCATGTCCATAATGGCGAACTCCCCTTTCCCGAACTGGAACGCTTCTAATGTCTCTGCAGCAGCAGATCGCCGAAGCCTTTGCCAATTCGACCCCGCTCTCGATCTACGGCGGCGCCAGCAAGCAGTTTCTTGGCAACCCGGTTGCAGGCGAGCCTCTTTCGACTGCCGAACATCGTGGTGTGATCAACTATCAGCCTGATGAGCTGGTCATGACCGTTCGCAGCGGCACACCACTGCAGGAAGTCAAAGAGATTCTGCAAGCGCAGCATCAGCGGCTTGCTTTTGAACCGCCATCCTTCGCTGACACAGCCACCATCGGAGGAACTTTCGCCTGCGGACTCTCCGGGCCATCCCGACCCTGGACTGGAAGCGCACGCGACTCTCTGCTGGGCTGCACCATCATCAACGGGCGCGGTGAACAACTCCACTTTGGCGGCGAGGTGATCAAGAATGTCGCCGGATATGATGCAACACGCCTGATGGTCGGTGCATTCGGCACACTAGGTCTGATCATGGATGTCAGTTTCAAAGTACTGCCTCTGCCGGCAACTGAAATCACACTGAGCTTTGCAATGGATGCGGCGCAGGCTGTCGCCAGTGTCGTCGCCTGGTCTCAAAAACCACTGCCGATTTCTGCTGCAGCATGGCTCGACGGAGAGCTGTTGGTTCGCCTCAGTGGAGCACAAGCTGCAATCCATGCAGCACAATTGCAGCTTGGCGGCGACATCTCAAAACAGACGGATTTCTGGGAGCAACTGCGCGAACAGCAGCTCGGTTTTTTTCAAACGGAAAAACCGCTGTGGCGGCTGTCGCTGCCCATGGCAACGGCTCCGCTCGACACCCCGGGAGAACAGCTCATCGAATGGGGCGGCGCGCAGCGCTGGCTGCTCAGTGGGGAGAAGCCGCATGCAATTCGACAGGCAGCACTAGCTGCCGGCGGTCATGCCACCTGTTTCAGAAATGCGCAGGACACAGAGATCTTCACTCCACTCTCGAAGCCGATGCTAGCCCTGCAGCAGCGCCTGAAAAAAGCCTTCGACCCCAAAGGCATTCTCAATCCGGGCCGCATCTACGCAGAACTCTAATGCAGACACAAATCGACATTCAACTTCTGCAGACTGATGCCGGCAAGGCAGCAGACAGCATCTTGCGCTCCTGCGTGCACTGCGGTTTCTGCACAGCGACCTGCCCCACCTATCAGCTGCTGGGCGATGAACTGGATGGTCCGCGCGGCCGCATCTACCTGATCAAACAGGCGCTCGAGGGCAAGCAGGTCTCACGCAAAAGCCAGCTGCACCTGGACCGCTGTCTCAGCTGCCGCTCCTGTGAAACCACCTGCCCTTCGGGTGTGAAATACACCAGCCTGCTGGAGATTGGCCGCCATCTGATCGACCAGCAGGTTGAGCGCCCCTTCAGGGAAAAGCTGATGCGCCTGGGAATGAAAAGCATCCTCCCCTATCCCGCCCGCGTTGCTCCCCTGCTGGCTGTGGCAAGAACCCTGAGGCCGCTGCTGCCGCAAAGCCTGCAACAAAAAATTCCGCAGAAAAGAGGTGTGGAAGAGCATGCTTCGACTTCACACGCTCGCAAGGTGATTCTATTTAAAGGCTGCGTACAATCCGTTGCTGCACAGCATATCAATCAGGCCGCCACTCGTGTGCTGGACAAGCTTGGAATCGAATGCATACAGGTCGCTTCTGAGCAGTGCTGCGGTGCAGTCAACCACCACCTTGGAGACGCTGCAACAGCTGTTGATTTTGCCCGCCGTAATGTTGATCTCTGGAGCAGACTTCTCGAGAATGGCGTGGAAGCGATTATCGGCACCGCCAGCGCCTGTACCCTGGAGATCAAGGAGTACCCGCAGCTGCTGAAAAACGATCCCGACTATGTGGAGAAAGCAAAAGCAGTAAGCACCGCAACTGTTGATCTTGGTGATTTTATACAACAACAGAGTATCCACAAGCTAATCCTCATCGACAAACTTCCACAGATTGCCTTTCACTCCCCTTGTACTCTGCAACACGGATTACATCTCAAGGGCAGCATAGAGGGACTGCTGCGCAGTCTCGGCTTTAACATCACAGAACCACAGGATGCACACCTCTGCTGCGGTTCGGCCGGAACCTATTCGATACTGCAGCCGCAGCTCTCCACACGACTGCTCAGCAACAAACTGCAGGCTTTGAGTGATAACAACCCTGATGTCATAGCAACCGCCAATATCGGCTGCCTGTTGCATCTGCAATCGGGCACACAAAAACCCGTTAAACACTGGATCGAAGTGGTGGATGAATCAATCATCTAATTGTTTTAATTAATATTATTAGTTTTTTATTTGCCTCGCCCCCTCACCATCCCCTCAGATAATTGCAGAAGCACCGGGGCGAAACTCCAGCATCCTTATGCTTTTCACCCCAATCACACACAGCAGCTTGCAGCTGCGCCTCCTATATTCCCTCCACCAACACCCTCAAATGCACGTAGCGCCGCGTAAACGACGCTAGATTTGCAGTTTATTTACGATATGCAGTACCGATTCATGAACGACAGTGCATCCTCGTCGTTGTAGTCTACCGTCGCACCCATTATCCGTAGCATGACCGTAGGTGTCTGCGCGCCGGACTGCTCTTGTATACGGTCATAGTGGTGGATGATGCAGGAGGGAAGATCCTGCAGGAGCAGGGGTAGACACCCCCCACCCCCAAATAAGTTTTAGGGGAGGTAATGTAGATACAAACTAATCCAGAGAAATGGTCTCAGGTCTTGAGATTAAAAGTTGTGGGACTCCTAATCGGAAAAATTATTTTTCAAAATTTTGAAAAAGGGGTGCCTGCTCTCTTGCAACTCAAATGCAAACCTGTTGTGCCTGTTAACCTCCAAGGGAAATGACTGCAGCAATTGCGAAGAGTAAAAGGATAACTACAGTGACGGCTTTGTAAGTAGGCTCAGAGAGCTCACTGTGTGCGGCGGCAATCATAGGGAGGCCAGCTGTGACAAAAAATGCAATTACTATGAGGAAATCTTGCATCTATTTATCCTCGCGTGTTGTATGTTTATCCGCTACAGATTTTCAGCAGACGCAAAATAACGTCTTTTTTGGGGACAACTGATTGCAGGAACTTCTAAGCCAGTTCGCGCCTTAGTCGAAGTGCATCCGCCAGAATTAATAACGACTACAACCTGTAGCGATTTCATTAGCATAATCCAGCTGGCGCTGTTTAGAAAGAGCCGCCCACCCAGCTGCATTACCAGCGGCCTGACGCACTGTTCCAAAGGGTGACTGGCTTGATGCAGCTGCAGCCGCGTGTGCGGCCTGAGCCATGTTGTTGCGCTGGATGCGTGCCGCCTCCCTACGAGCCTTGCAGCGGTTCTCAAAATCCTTTGCTTGAGCCCTAGCACTGTCGTCCCGGTGCTGGCGCGCAATTTCCTGTTGGTTATACGTGGGCACCTTTGTCGCCCTCCTCGATGGCTGTAGCGTTCCTGAACTAATGGATGTACTGCCACCACCCTTCATGCAATTTCCGTACGCCATGTTCATGGAATATGCACTTCCTGACAGACTGGTTGCCAGGGTTCCTTCGTCAGTCTCTACAAGTAATGATGATCCATTTTTTAATTCTCGCAGCTCGCTAGAAGATAGTGGAAATACTGCCACTGCAACTCCGTCATCGACGTAGGAAACTTCCAGTGGTGGACTACTGATTTTTTTGCCGTCGATATTTATTGTGACTGAGTCAATCTCATCATTCCCGAAGATTGCAAAAGACGCAGAATCACATTGGGTACCTCTGTTGAAGCCGATACCAATCACAAGCCCATTATCAAACGATCGTATTGCTGCCCTACCCGACCAACCCCATTCACCTTTGCTGCCCTCTGTAAGAGTACCGGAATAGTCAGATGAAAAGATGGCATGGGTAAACATGGTCAATACGCCGAACAAAATCAGTTTCTTCATAAGCATCACCTCGGTTAATTGTCACTGCAGTACAGCTTTCCATTGCTCTGGATGCACTCCCGGTAATCTCCTTGCGGGCGTCCGTATTGATCGTCGTCATCGTCATTGAAAAAGTTGTTCATCATCGCATCATAACCAGGATTCTCGCTACTACGTTCTTCATAGGGTGCATCACTTCCGAGCATGTCATGGATAATTGAGTCACGCATATCTGCTTGCGCAGCTGGCACTGCGAGCAGCGCAATTACGAGTAATGTTATTTTCATGATGCTTCTCCGAGTTCCAGAGCTAATGATACTTTTTTCACAAATTTGCTGCTTGCTTTAACACATCAAATCGTTGGCTCAAGTATGCAGGCGTATCGCACGCAGATGCTAAAATGCACTCAGCGGATACCGCTTAAAAACGCAGGACGAGATTCTGACTATGAAGAAAAAGACAACCCTTGAGGATCTCAAGGCCGGGCTGGCAGCTTGCGAAGCGATCGGCAAGCCGCCTGTGAAGCCTGCTCGCGTCTCGCGTAGTGTGAGCGAGGCAGAGTACACAAAAAATCCAGAGAACTACGTCACCATCTGTGGTGACACTCTCGCCTTGCGGTGTAAAGCCAAGAGCAAGCGCACTGGCAAGCGGTGCAGGCAGGCAGCGTCAAAGATGAACACCACGTGTAAATATCATGGAGGAGCATCAACGGGACCCAGAACAGAAGCAGGCCGAAAGCGCTGTGCTGATGCCCGTACTATCCATGGAGAAGAGACGCGCGAACTACGCCGCCTGCATAGCCAGAAAGTTGCAGAGTTCAGAATACTGGAACGGGTGATGCGCGAAAATAATTATTTCCGCTTGGGGCGGTAACTGCTACCACAGTTACGGTTAGACAGGAGACCTGTCAATGACCGCTGAATACTCCTATGTGTAGTTTTGAACTATGTGTAGTTGCATGCCCATATTACAGCCCGCTCTTGCTGAGTCGACCGCGAACTACACATAGTTATAGCACCTGAAGGAACTGCATCATCGGCAGGAATAGGCGTGAAATCATGAATATCGGGGATATTTGGCGCTCAAGAAGCCAGGGGGCGATTGATTATGGGGATTCAATGCTATCGTCTCCTGAACTGGATGGATCACCACCCCAAGACACTGGAAAACTATGTTAAGTTTATGAAGAACTTTTTAACTGAAAACCCAATGGAATTGCGGCTTTTGGCCAGAGAGTGTTTACGTACTACACATAGTTCGGTTCTACACATAGGAGTATGCTGCAGCCATTCACAGCACACCTCAGAATCTGCTCAGACCGCAGATTCAGAAATTGA
>JAUXDV010000041.1 GCA_030620735.1 Gammaproteobacteria bacterium | reverse complement strand
CCCTTATTCTTATTTTGCATGAAATTGCGAGACCAGGTCTCAGACTGACGAGGCATAAAAAGAGATCATTTTTCTCGCCAAGACGCCAAGACCGCCAAGAAAAACCTTTGCGTCCTTTGCGTTCTTAGCGAGAGATTCTTTTATAACTTGACTCATTTGCAAGCATTTTAGTGAATCAAGGATTCTAGTGGAACCAAGTCTCAGAACTCACGTCATGCTATCCCTTTCCATAGTGTCGATCAAGCCGATCTGCTATTCTACGTTTCATGATGACATATAATCCGGTGATTGCCGGTCGATTCCGTGGTTTCCTGCCGGTGGTGGTAGATGTCGAGACAGGCGGCTTCGATGCCGGGCAGGATGCACTGCTCGAAATTGCAGCTGTCACCCTGCGAATCAACACCGATGGCCTGCTGGAACGGGCTGAAACGCTGCATTGCCATGTACTGCCTTTCGAGGGCGCGAATCTGGACCCCAAGGCGCTGAAGTTCAATGGCATCGACCCGGACAATCCATTGCGCGGCGCTTTGAGTGAAAAAGATGCACTGCAGCACTGCTTCCTGCCGATTCGACACGCCATCAAGGAGAGTGGCTGCAAACGGGCGATTCTGGTGGGACACAATGCGACTTTTGACCTTGCCTTTATCAATGCCGCTGCGAAACGCAGTCACAACAAACGCAACCCCTTCCATCCCTTCTCCACATTTGACACCGTCAGTCTGGCAGGTTTGGCTTACGGCCAGACGGTGCTTGCCAAGGCTACAATTGCCGCCGGCATGCAGTGGGACCACCGCGAGGCGCACTCTGCGATCTATGATGCAGAAGGCACAGCAGAACTCTTCTGTCGCATCGTCAACCGCTGGAAAGAGTGCGTGGGATTCGATCTGCCGGAGTTAAATCCGTAAGCGCGAACAACCCCCTATTGCACCAGGCCAACCTAAAACTTAAAACCTCCCACCTAAAACCTAACTTCCGCCCGCTGCAGCGCTATCCTGATAGGCGTAACGCATGGAGCGGTAATGCCGCTTGACTGCCTGCGCCAGTTGATGGACCGCCATGGCATACCTGTTGCTGTGATTGTAGCGGGTGATCACATAAAAGTTATGCTTGCCAAGCCATAACTCGTCGCCTGAATAGGTGCTGTAACGCAGCAGACTGACATTGCGGCTGCTGACAGAGCCGGAAGCCCGTACACCTGCCCGTTTAAGACTTCCCATAGAATGGCTGCTGTCAAACCCTGATTCCATTGCTTTGTATGCGTTGCCTGAATGTGTGGCGCGCACAACAACTCCCTCGCCCCTGCGCCAGCCGTAACTCTGGAAATAGTTGGCGACACTGCCAATGGCGTCAGTCGGAGTCCATAGATTACGCCTGCCGTTGCCATCAAAGTCAACTGCATATTTGCGGAAACTGCTGGGCATGAACTGCCCCAGCCCCATGGCGCCGGCGTAGGAGCCGCGTTTTGTGCGGGGATCGAAGCGCTCCTCTCTGGACATCAGCAGATACTGCTCCAGCTCGTCGGTGAAGTATTTGGAACGGCGTGGATAGTCGAAAGCAATGGTTGCGATTGAATCGAAAACCGGGGAACGTCCGACATTGCCGCCATAGATAGTTTCGACACCGATGATGGCGACGATGTATTCAGCCGGAACGCCGTACTGCTGCTCTGCGCGCTGCAGTGCATGACGGTTCCGCGACCAGAAAGCGGCCCCCTTGGCGATGCGACTGTCAGTGATGAATTTTTTGCGGTAGCGATCCCATGCGCCCCGTGAAACCGGACCCTTCACCCCGGTATAGCGGTTCATGATCTTAAGCACACCCTCCCTGCGATCGGCCTGTGAAAAAAGCCCATTCAGATAACTGCGATCAAATCCATATTGCTGATCCATTTTTTTAATAAAAACTTTGGTCGATTTATAGCCGGCATAGTCGCCAGTCAGGCGGGAAGCATGGTAGTTCCCTACAGCCTTTACAGAACTGTACGCTCCCGGCATCATGCTGCTCGCGCTGTCGTCACGCGCCACTTTTTTGGTTGCCGATGAACAGGCGCCCAAGGTCAAGACGCTGGATAGAAGCAGTGCAATAAGCTTGTTATTCATTCATTTCTCTTTGGTAGGTAGGTTTTAGGTTTTAAGTATTCGTTGTAGGGGGATAAGTCGTTTTTTTTGCCGCATCCACCAATTATCAAAAATCTTTTTCAACCACGAAAGACACGAAAAACACGAAATTCAGAAAAAGTCTGTTTAGCTTTTTTCGTGCTTTTCGTGTCTTTCGTGGTTATTTTGTATTGTCGATAATTTTTGCATACATGCGACGGCGCCGTCTGCGCAGCAGCCGTTCGATGAGATAGAGTAACACGACACCGGCAATAGCGGCGGCATAGTTAAGGTATTCCCGCAGGCGCTGCTGTTCGCGGCTCAGGGGCAGCAGTGTGCGTGCGTAATCGCCTCTTCCGCGCAGTTTCAACAAGCCCGGCTCTTCGAATGACCACTCCATGATATTTTCAATCAACTGCATGCTGTTGAGATATCTGCTGCCTGTCGCCCGTGTTGCCAGCTCGATTACCGAATCCGCGAGAAAGATATCCGAGCCGATGAGTATGATTTTGCCATCTGCCGATGATCGCTCGACGATATCAACCGCGAGTTGCTGCTCACCCTCTTGCGCATCGAATAACGGCGACTTCTTTCCTTTAAAAAAAGAGTCGAACTTGCCCTGGATGATTGCCGCCAGCAGATAGGCATGCTTCTCCTGATCGCCGCCGCCGGAGAAACCGCTCTGCGGGAAGCGCTCAAAATCAGGCTGTATACTCCCCTGCTCTTCCAGCCAGCTGTGCGCAGAGCTGCGCAGCAGCGGGATTACATCATGCTCCCGCGCATCGATGGTGATTGGCGCCGTCCAGTTGAGTGTCACCTGATTCAGCGAAGCGGTAATACCCGTTTCACTCTCCATGCCCTGTCTGCGGATATCCGGAAAAAAGGGATAGGCGAGATTTTGCGTCTCATCGACAACGGCAGCACCGCTCTTGCGTTGCACCGGTATAGGAAAAGCCGAATTCTGCGCATCCATGACCATGGCCTCGCGCAGCGTGATGCCATGATGCGCCAGCCACAGCTCCAGGCCTGTTTCATGCTTCACGGCTGCGATGGAGTCACCTCCAAGCTTGATTTTCCAGGGGGCGGCGGCGATGAGCACAGAACCCCCTTGCATCAGGTACTGATCGATAGCAAACAGCTGCTTCGTATTCAGTGATTCCGGAGCAATCACCAGCAGCAGGTCGCTGCCTGCGGGGACTCTGCCGCTGCTCAAATCGTCTTTACGGATGATGACGCTCTCGCGCAGGTACTTTTCGATCTGGAAATAGCTCGCCTGCCCCTTGCGTTTGAAGCCGAAGATGGTATCCGGCGCAGCCGGCATCAACAGGGTAATGGTCCTGAGCACACCGGGAGCAAAATGGCGCAAACCAGCCTCCAGTGATGCCTGCAGATGCTCTTTTTTCAGATCTTCCGGCACGGGGATGGGAACCCATTGGCCGCCGCTTTCGAGAACCATGTAGAAGAAAAAAGGATCCGGTTTGACCACACCCAGCACCATCGGTCGAAACCCGTAGCTGCTGCGAATCTCCTTCGCGACTGCGCCGTCATCCGCCTGCGGGTCGCTGATGCTGACGGAGAATCTTCCGTCTGAACCCTGCTCGAACACATCCAGGATAGCGTCAAGATCTTTTTTCAACTGCTGCAGCCCGACAGGCAGACTCTGCGTGCTTGAGATAAAGCCGCGAAAGGCAACAGGCTTGCCGATGGAGTCAAACAGGGCCCTGCCACTGCGCTGTTCCGACAGTACTCTCCTGATCGCCCTGGTGATGTCATATTCCGGATTGCGCAGGCGAATGTCGAGATCCGTTTCACTGCGCATTTTGACATCGATCAGATCATTGTAGTCCAGCGTTCTGAACTGCTCTCCGTAGCGGATCAGCAGATTAAAATAGGAGTTCACCAGTGAGGATTGATACTTGTCTGCAACCTGAAAAGCGACAGGTTCGATGCCATACTTTTGCGCCGCCTCCTGTTCCAGTTCAGGCTCTTCGAGCGGATCGATAATTTCAACCTTGACCATGCCGCCGCCGGCGACCTCATATTCGCGCATCAGATCACGCAGTTGCGGCACAAGCGGCGTCAACAGCGGGTGGGTTCTGGCGCTGAAATATCCCCGCATCAGCAATGGCTGCTGCAGTTGTTGAAGATATTCATGCGTTGTTTCCGAGATGCTGAAGCGTTTTCCCTGTGTCAGATCGATGCGCAGCGCACTGCTCTTTGTCAGCAGTACATTGCTCATCAACAGCGCATTAATAAAGAGAAAAACAACCATCTGCAGACGCCGGTACTGTGGACCCGGAGCACTGCCGGCCAGACGCAGTTTTTCAACAGCGAGAAAATTCAGCAGCAGAAATATCAGAGTAATAGTGACATAGTAGAAAAGATCACGAAAATCGATCATGCCGCGAGTGATCGACATAAAATGCGAGCCACTGCCGAAATGCGCCATGATCTCACTCACTCGCTGTCCGGCAAATGCTGTCAGCGTCCCGGAACCGATCACATAGAGCACCCCGCAAATGACGATGGTTCCGATCAGACTGACGATCTGGTTGTCTGTTCTGGAGGAGAGGTAGAGGCCAATCGCCGCATAGGATGCAGCTAGCAACAGTGATGCGATATATCCCCCGATCACTGGACCCCAGTCGAGCGGTCCGCTCAGAGCAACCGTCATTGACAACGGCAGTGTCAATAGCAGCGCAAGCAGAACCAGTGCGGTCACTGCAGCAAATTTTCCTGCAATGAGACGCCAAACGGGCGTCGAGGATGTCAGCAGCATCTCCAGATTTCCGCTGCGTCGTTCATCCGACCACATACGCATCGTCAAAGCGGCAACCAGAAAGATCATCAGCAATGGCATCCACTCAAACAGAGGGCGCATATCGGCAAGATTGCGGGAAAAAAATGTCTCGACCCAGAAGAAAATAAACAGCGAACTGATCAGAAACAGCGCAATAAAGAGATAGGCGGACAACGAGGAGAAGAGTGCGCCAAACTCATGTTTTGCCGTTTGTGAAAAACTGGCCATGCGTTATCTCTCCTGGTCCTGCCGGAACAGCGATTCAAGACGGTCGCGCTGCAGGGAGATCCGGCTCACTTCGACGCCATTGTTCACCAGTGTCTTTACAATCATCCGCGCAGTTTCATCCTCCCGTCCCGGATCGACGCTGATCCGGTAACCCTGCGCAGCATTGTTCTCGACACTGGCAACCAACTCAAGTCTCTCAAGCAGGGTGATAATTGTGTTGGCGCCGCCCTGCGCCTTCAATACAAGTTGACCACTGTTGTGGAGAGAATCCAGCGGGGCATCGACTGCCAACTGACCTCCGCGCATGATAAGCACACGGTCGCAAACCGCTTCAACCTCCTGCAGGATATGGGTCGAGAGAATCACTGTTGACCAGGATGCCGCCTGCCGGATCAGCAGCCGCATCAATTCAATCTGCCCGGGATCCAGACCGTTGGTCGGTTCATCCAGAATCAGCACTTTTGGCCGGTTAAGGATCGCCTGGGCCACGCCGACACGCTGTCGCATACCACGTGAGAGGGTAGATATGTGCTGATACGCCAGCTGTTGCAACTCCGTGGCGTCAATCGCAGCAGCAATGCGCTGCAGTTTTTCCTGATTGGCGACGCCCTTGAGATCAGCCATCCAGTCAAGGTAGTCAATAACGCTCATCGCTGAATAGAGGGGGCAGTTTTCCGGAAGATAACCAATCAGTTTCTGAACTTCATAGCGGTGACTGGCGATCTCCATGTTGTCGATCGTGATGCTGCCGGCAGTTGGCTGCAGAAAACCGGTCAACATCTTCATGACAGTCGTCTTTCCGGCGCCATTGTGTCCCAGCAGGCCAACAACCTCACCCTTCCCCACCTCGAAAGTGACGTTGTCGACCGCGCGAAAAGCGGCATAATTTCGACATAGAGAGGAGACTTTGATCATGGAGGCAGGTGTTAAGTGTTAAGTTTTAGGTTTTAGGTTTTAGGAGCGAGTTGTCCTGGTTTTAACAGTTTTTCCAGACCGAGGTTTTCAAGCGCGGCGCTCATGAAAGCGGTGATCTCATCCGCCTCGTTCATCTGCAGAGTGCTTTGCAGCAGGCGAATCGCATGGGACTGGCTGATGGTTGATATTACGCGTTTAACGCGCAGCAGACTGCCGGCGCTCATGCTGAGGCTGTCCACCCCCATCCCTATCAGCAGCGGAGTCGCAAGTGGATTGCCCGCCAGTTCTCCACAGATGCCGACAGGACAATTGTATTGACTGGCACCCTCGATGATCTGCGTTATAGCAAACAGGACTGCCGGATGAAGGTCGCTGTAGAGTTCAGCGACACGTGGATTATTCCTGTCAACAGCCAGCAGATACTGTGTCAGATCATTCGTGCCAACCGAGATAAAGTCGACGCGTTTGGCAATAGCAACGCTGTTGTAAACGGCAGCAGGGACTTCGATCATGACCCCGATTTTGGGTTTCGTGATCGCGCAGCCCTCCTCCAGCAATTCGCGATGCGCACGCTTGATCAGCGCAAGCAACTGATCAACCTCCGCAACAGAGGTCACCATCGGCAGCATGATATGCAAATTATCCAGGTCAGCACTGGCGCGCAGCATAGCACGCACCTGGGTGAGAAATATTTCAGGATGATCCAGTGAAATGCGTACGCCGCGCCAGCCAAGAAAAGGGTTTGACTCCTTCACGGGAAAATAGGGTAGTGGCTTGTCCCCGCCAATATCCAGAGTCCGCAACACCACTGGCCGGGGGGAAAAAGCCTGCAGAACCTTGCGGTAATTTTTTACCTGCGTCTCTTCACCGGGAAAACGGTCTCTGACCATGAAGGGGAATTCTGTGCGGTAGAGACCGACTCCATCAGACTCTTCAATGCCAAAACTGCTCATATCCGTAAGCAGTCCTGTGTTGAGATAAAGCGGGATGCAAACTCCATCCGTGGTTTCGACAGGCAAGCCGCGCAGATTATCCAGTTCCGCAGTCAGCGCGCGATCCTCCTCCGCCAGCCGTTGATACTCTTCCCTCACCATGGGTTGTGGAGAAATATAGATACGGCCGCTATATCCATCGAGGATAAGCTCCCTTCCATCGAGACGCATTGTTGGAAGCGAGTCCACCCCCATCACGGACGGTATGCCCAAAGCACGCGATAAAATCGCCACATGCGACGAGCTTGAACCAGTGGCTGAAACCACACCTGCCAGTTTTGATCGCGGCACTTCGGCAAGTTGTACAGCGCTGACCTCCTCTCCAACTAAAATCGTGCGCTCGGGATATTCGATGATTGAGGGCGACTCCTGCTGCAAATGCGACAGCACCCTGCGCCCCAGATCTCTGATATCGGATGCCCGTTCACGCAGATAGATATCCTCCATGGCGTCAAAAACACGCGCATGCTCTTCAACCGTCGTGCGCAATGCCGCTGGCGCCCAAAGCCCCTCCTCCGCAATCAGTTGTATCGCCCTGCCAGTGAGAGCATCTTCGGAGAGAATCATCAACCAGGCATCGAAAAGAGCCCTGTCCTCTTCGGGAAGGTCACTGCTGAGTTTCTGCTTGAGCCGGCGTAGCTCATTTTGCACTGCTTGAATCGCCTCACGTAATTGCTCCTGCTCCAACTCCCTGTCATGCGTCAAACGATCCGGAACACTCTCCAGGTCCGCTGGTTGAGAGGTAACAAAAGCAGTCCCCATCGCAATTCCACTGGAACTGGAGCGGCCCTTCAAAAGCTGATTGCCATGGCCTCCTCTCCCCTGGATCTTTGCCAATTCACCTGTGACGCCGGCATGCGCAATTGCGCCGGCAAGTTGCGCCGCCAGGGTGAGAACAAAAGTGACTACCTCGTCATCAATTTTCCCCGCTTTCCTGTTGCGAACAACCAGCGCACCAAGCACTTTACTCTGCTGCAGAATAGGCGCGCCAAGAAACCCATGGTAGCTGGTCTCTCCGGTTTCGGTGGTGGCAAGATAATTCCGGTGAAGATGCGCATCTTCGACATTGATCGCTTCGGCGCGTTCACACACCAGCCCGACCAGGCCGCGATGCATCGGCAGGTATGCCTTTCCTATCGCCTCCCTGTTGAGACCATCCGTAGCCCGGAGAACATGACGGTGTGTTTCAAAATCGGTCAGATAGACAGAACAGACGTCTGCCTGAATGCTCTCCCGAAGCATATACACAATGGTATCAAGCGCCTCGCCGAGATCCGCAGAGGCGTTGACTTTTTGAATAATACGATGAAGGGTCTCGAGCATGCGATGTTATCCGTTTAAACTACACAAAGCAGGAACTTTGGCGCCAATCAATGCCTAGCTAGACCAGATCTCAGGCTGACAAGACATGAAAAAATTATTTTCTCTCGCAAAGGCGCAAAGCTTCCGCATCCTGCTTACGCCCCTGACCTACATCCATGTAGGCCAAGACCGCAAAGGTTTTTCTTGGCGAGCTTTGCGCCTTTGCGAGAGTCAATATTGATTTTTGACTCATGTGTAAAGATGTTGGCCACTCAAGGAAAGTGGGTGCTGTAAGCTACTCCAAAATGGCTCTCTCAACGATATAGACGCACACGCCGGGAGATGGCGCGCGGCTCGGAGAGTTGCAGTCCCGACTCCTCGTTCGGAAACAGAAGCGGAGCCAGTTGCTTCAATGCATCAGCATAGACTCTGCGTTTAAAGTAGACGACTTTGTCTACCGGATACCAGTATTTCACCCATCGCCAGTGATCGAATTCCGGCTTGGGAGAGTGATCCAGGCAGAAATCAGATTCATTGCAGTTGACGCGCAACAGATACCAGCGCTGTTTCTGCCCGATGCAGACAGGATTGCTGTTTTTGCGGATATAACGCCTCGGCAACCGATAACGCAGCCAGTCGTCAGTGGAGCCAAGCAGGCTGACATGGTGGGGTTTCAGCCCAACCTCTTCATCCAGTTCACGATACATCGCCTCTTCGGGAGACTCATTCGTATCGATGCCTCCCTGCGGAAATTGCCATGCATCCTGCCCGATGCGTTTCGCCCAGAACAACTGGCGCTGTTGATTGCACAGAATAATACCGACATTGGGCCGGAAACCGTCAGAATCTATCACGATCAAAGAGTTTATTAATATCGGATAACTCGTTTCATTCTTTCAAATTTTGTGTGATAAAGCAAGAATGATGCAACATAAACTACTGCTAAATAAAGAAAATCGGTATAGTTCATCTGCAGACTCCTGAGTCTATTGCAAAACTCTAAAATACGTCATTCCGGCGAAGGCCGGAATCCAGAAATCAACCACTTGCAAATCAAGATCTATGGATACCGGCTAAAAACATGCCGGAATGACGGGGTTTTTCAAGAGATTCTTTTGACACTCTCTTTAGCGGGAAAATTGACGTGCCACTTGCAATCTTTGATCTGGACAATACCCTGCTCGCGGGGGATTCCGACTATCTGTGGGGGACATTTTTGTGCGATCAGGGGATTGTTGATCGTGCTGTCTACGAACAGCAGAACCAGCGTTTTTACCGGGAGTACAAGCAGGGGCGTCTTGATATCATGGAGTTTTTACAATTTTCACTCCATCCATTATCTCAATATCCACTGGATAAACTGCAACAATGGCATCGGCAATTCATGCGTCACTATATCGAACCCCTGATCACCACTGATGCCCTGGCACTGGTCGATGAACACCGCCACAAGGGGGATATCCTGATGATCATTACCGCGACCAACGCCTTCGTGACAGCCCCGATTGCGGAGCGTTTTGGCATCAAACATCTGATTGCAACCGAGCCCCGCATCAAAAACGGGCGATACACCGGAGAGGTTGCCGGCGAACCCAGTTTTCAACAGGGAAAGGTGCATCGTCTTGAAGAGTGGCTGCATCAGCATCAGCAATCACTGGATGGCAGCTGGTTCTACAGTGATTCGCAAAATGATCTGCCGCTGCTTGAACAGGTCGAACATCCTGTTGCCGTGAATCCGGATAAACTCCTCGAAGAGCGTGCGCAGCAGCAAGGATGGCCCATCATCAGATTACATCCATGAAACAGCCTTTGCTGATATCGCTGCTGTGTGTGGGCACTGCAGCAACACTGCTGTTGTCGGTCAGTTATGGGAGCGTCTCCATCCCCTTTGCGGCAATCATCGAGCTGCTGTTCAATCCCGATGAGACGAGCTGGTCACGCATTCTGTGGGAGTTGAGACTGCCCCGCGCCCTGTTCGCCTTCATCATCGGCGGGTTGCTGGCGCTCGCCGGCGTTCTCATGCAGGCATTGCTGCGAAATCCTCTTGCCGACCCCTATATTCTGGGAACGTCGGGAGGCGCAGCTGCTGCGATGCTGGTTGCATTTCTGCTGGCAATTCCGGCACAGCTGCATGCATTCATGGCGCTTGCAGGAGCCGCGCTCAGCACCCTGATACTGCTCTCATTCACAGGAGTGCGTCAGGGTTTGCAACAACAGCAACTGCTGCTCTCCGGCATCATCCTGACGACCGGATGGGGCGCATTGATCACCTTTTTACTGACAGCTGCGCCAACTGCCCAGATTCCCGGCATGCTCTTCTGGCTGATCGGTGACCTTGGAGAGAGCGATTCACTACTGCTGCCCGCAGCCACACTCGCTGCCGCGCTGCTCGCCGCACTGCTGCTTGCAAAACCACTGGATATGCTGCTGCTTGGCGATCTGCAGGCTGCATCGCTGGGAGTACCCGTCAGGACCCTGCGCTTCGTGATGCTGGGCGTAGCGGTAACAGTGACAGCAATCGCAGTCACCGCTGCCGGGCCGATTGGATTTGTCGGGCTGGTAACGCCACACCTTGTGCGTTTTGTGACAGGCGCATCACATCGTCGCCTCATTCCCGCCAGCGTCATGCTCGGAGGGGTACTGATGATGGCGGCTGACCTGATGTCACGCACCATCATTGCACCGAGGCAGATGCCGGTCGGGGTCTTTACCGCCATGATCGG
>JAUXDV010000325.1 GCA_030620735.1 Gammaproteobacteria bacterium | reverse complement strand
ACGGTCGTAGGTGAACGCATGAAAAAGGCTCACGATAAGGAGTACTTATCAAAAGGGGTCACCTTCAAAACCTATTTCAAGGCGAATGGACAGTTGGTCGAGAAAGGTGATGCATTTGGTCCTGCGAGCGGTTCTTCGTTTCCGGCACACGGCACTTGGAAAGTGAAAAAAAACAAGCTCTGTTTCACCTACAGTGATTCATTAAGGAACAAGGGCAAACAGATGTGCCGTAAGGTGATCCGTAAGACTGGCGGCTCCTACGTACTTACTGATGGGAAGGGTAAGGTAAAAAGAGCGTGGAAAAAGATTCAGCCAGGCAACCCTTATAATTTAAAATAATCTAAATGGCCGTTAAGAATGGTGCAGACATTCGCTGCACCCTCCTAATCACGCCATCACTCTCTATTAGCCAGCCAATGCCAGCTGCCTACCCTTGCCGGTACACATACGATCAGGACACCTCTGTCTTGACGCCTTTCTGTGTCGCCAGCGCATCACAAGCAGCATCCATTCAGGCATTGGCAGAGTCAATTTCAGATGATCATGGTCGCTGTTATCAGCCATCAGACTGCTCCCCTGATCTGTACAACATTCCCGCGTACTGGCGCATGGGTATCCATAATAGCGCATAGACACAAAAAAACCCGCAATTACGCGGGCTTAGATGAAGCATGGTTAGCTGTGGATAACTATCAATTGTTCTCTATGACGATATTCGGAAATTTCGAGGCATAGCTTTTTGCCTGCAGAGCCAGCTTGGCAGCCGCCTTGCGTGCAATTTCACGGTAGATTTTGGCAATTTTTGATTCCGGATCGGCAACCACAGATGGCTTGCCGGAATCTGTTCCTTCGCGGATACTGATATCCAGCGGCAGACCACCGAGGAAATCGACGCCATACTCCTCAGCCATGCGCTCACCGCCGCCCTCACCAAAGATAGCTTCGACTTCGCCGCATTTGCTGCAGATATGGGTGCTCATATTTTCGACGATGCCAAGTACCGGCACTTCAACCTTTTCGAACATCTTGAAGCCCTTGCGCGCATCAAGCAGTGCGATCTCCTGCGGCGTGGTGACAACGATAGCGCCTGAGACAGGCACTTTCTGCGCCAATGTCAGCTGGGTATCACCGGTGCCGGGCGGCAGATCGATGATGAGGTAGTCGAGGTCGCTCCAGTTGGTGTCATTCAGCAACTGCTCCAGCGCCTGTGTCACCATGGGACCGCGCCAAATCATCGGCGTCTCTTCATCGATCAGAAAACCGATGGACATCGCCTGCAGGTGGTAGCTGTTCATCGGCTCAAGTGTTTGGCCGTCGTTGGACTCGGGCTTGCCGGAGATACCCAGCATGCGCGGTTGTGACGGACCATAGATATCGGCATCCAGAATACCGACACTGGCTCCCTCGGCTGAGAGCGCCAGCGCGAGGTTGACGGCAACGGTTGATTTACCGACGCCGCCTTTTCCGGAAGCAACCGCGATGATGTTCTTGACGTTGTCGATCGGTTTCAGCGCCTTTTGCACAGAGTGTGCAACGACTTTCGAGCTGACATCGACATCAGCGGAAGAGACGCCGTCCAGGGCTTCTACGGCTGATTTGACAGCCTCGGAGATCTCATCAAATATCCCTTTTGCCGGAAAACCCAGCTCGACGGTGACTTTGACCTTGTCACCATCAATTTCGATGTTTTTTACCGACTTGGCGCTGACCAGGTCCCGCTGGAGATGTGGTTCAACATAGCCTTTGATGGCCTCTTCAATCTGTTCCCGGGTTACTGCCATTGAGTCACTCCTGACTTGAATGCTGCTGATTTGCAGCATTGAAATAATCGTAAACAGGAGATTTTACACTACTGCCCAATCAATTACCAAGTGAAATGCTTGGTCTTTTTGCCTTCGTCACAAGGATTTATTTGAAACCAGCTCAGTTATTGGTTAAGTATTTATGTGAACTATGAAATAATGACCAGTTGATTTCATACACTACTGCGACAGCATCCATGACGCGCAAAATTCTGGTGACCAGCGCCCTCCCCTATGCCAACGGCCCGATCCATATCGGTCACATGGTGGAGTATATCCAGACCGATATCTGGGTTCGCCTGCAGAAGATGCGCGGCAACGAATGCTACTACGTCTGCGCCGATGACGCCCATGGCACCCCCAT
>JAUXDV010000145.1 GCA_030620735.1 Gammaproteobacteria bacterium | reverse complement strand
AAATGACTAAGATAGCAATTATTCAGGAATCTCCAGTTTTACTAGATCGAAAAAAGACGATAGAAAAGGCTGTTCAATTAATCGATCAAGCTGCTTCATCTGGCGCAGAGTTAGTCGTTTTTCCTGAGGCATACATTTCAGGTTATCCTGCGTGGATATGGCGACTACGTCCCGGTAGTGACTGGGGAACAAGTGAGGATCTTCATTCTCGTTTATTGGATAGTGCTGTTGATATTGATGCCGGCGATCTCAAACTCCTTTGTGATTCTGCAAAGAAAAATAAAATCACTATAGTCTGTGGCTTAAATGAGCGAGATAGCACATTAAGCAAAGCAACGCTTTACAACACAGTCGTAATAATTGGAAAAGAAGGAGATATTCTAAATCGGCATCGAAAATTAATGCCGACTAACCCCGAACGAATGGTATGGGGCTTTGGTGATGGCTCTGGTCTAAATGTTGTAGACACCCCGGCAGGAAGAGTTGGAACACTATTGTGTTGGGAAAATTACATGCCTTTAGCCAGGTACACTCTCTATTCACAGGGCGTCGAAATTTATGTGGCACCCACATACGATAGCGGAGACGAATGGTTAGGAACAATGCAGCACATTGCCCGCGAGGGACGTTGTTGGGTTATATGTAGTGGCGTTGCCATCACAAATAGTGATATCCCTAATGACTTTCCGGATAGAGAAACTTTGTACCCCGCTTCAGAAGAATGGATAAATCCTGGAGATTCTGTAGTAGTCGCACCGGGCGGAGAGATTGTAGCGGGTCCTATGCGTAAGGAAAAAGGCATCCTTTTCGCAGAAGTGGACTCAAAACGTGTTGGTATATCAAAACGAGACCTTGATGTTACAGGGCATTATTCCAGACCGGATATTTTTACTCTCAGTGTTGATACTCAACCACAAAGCCCGATTAAATTTAAATAAAGTGGATACCCACTTTAAATAAATATGAAATCTAAAATCGGTCAACCGGACTACTAATCTTGCCGCTTCGCTACAAGGTCGGTAGCCGGTTACCTCAATCGTTAATGATGATATTTGAATGTCTCCTCTGAACAGTCATTCAGATTTGCTATAGATGATCGGAAATCTGCAAAGGAACAACGTCAAAATTCCACAAAGTCAAATCTCCACTGCTTGGTTGTCTGACTGCCCTTAATCTGCCACGCAGTATCGGCATCAGCCCGTTCAAACAATCCGCGGCGCTTTACACTCCCCCTGTGTTTAGTAGATGTTGCTTGTCCCACTCTCTTAATTTACCGCAGAACAGACTGAATACACGCGCAGAAAACAAAAGATTTCCATGCGGATCGCGTATTCCATGGTTTGTATTGTTTATTGAGACGCAGCTGGAAAAAGCGCTACACTACAGGTGAACAATCCAATATGGGCAATAAACCAATGCGTCATTTAATCCGTGGTCTGGTACTCTTTTTCCTGTTTTTTTCACACGCTGTAGTGGCGTCGCCCGACTACCGGCAGCATGTCCCTGCAGAACTTGGGCCATGGGTTGACTGGGTGCTGTGGGAACACAAGGAGCTGGCGTGCCCCGTCTCCTATCAGGGTGAAGAGCGTTATTGCATCTGGCCCGGCTCTTTGCAGCTGCAGCTTACAGACAGCGGCGGGCGCTTCACGCAAAAGATCACTCTCTACAAGAAAGGTGTTGTATTGCTGCCGGGCGGTGTTGGCAGATGGCCTGAAAATGTGCGGGTGGACGGAAGCCCTGTTGCTGTGCTTGGTCAGCAGGCTCTGCCGGCGGTCAAGCTGGAGCCCGGGAGTTATCAGATAGAGGGTGAATACGCATGGAATACTCTGCCTGAGTCACTGCTCCTGCCTGAGACAGCGGGCATTGTGTTGCTCGAGCTCAACGGGAAAAACATCAAATACCCTTTGATCAAGGGTGGACAGATCTGGTTAGGGGCATCGACAGATAAATCAGTTGCAAAGCGTCCGATGGACAAGCTGTCGCTGGTGGTTACCCGCAAGCTGCGCGACGGCCACCCGTTTGAGATGACGACGCTGATGCAATTGCAAGTTTCGGGTCAACAGCGTGAAGTGGTGCTTGGCGCCCCGCTGCTCGATGGTTTTGTGCCGCTGCAGGTGCGCGGCAAATTGCCTGCAAGACTTGGTTCTGATGGAAAACTGCGCATACAGGTCAAGCCCGGGCAGTGGCAGCTGGAGGTGGACGCCTACAACCCGGATTATGTGCAACAGGTTGCGCTGCCGGAGCAGGCTTCGCCCTGGCCGCAAGATGAGGTGTGGGCTTTTGAAGCCCGGCCGGAAGTACGCCTTGTGGAGATCGCCAATGGCACGCAGGTGGATCCGCGCCAGACCCGTTTGCCGCAGCAGTGGCGGCAATTGCCGGCCTATCTGCTCAAACCGGGTGAGGCGCTGCAGATTAAAGTCATCCGCCGCGGTGATCCGCTCCCTGATCCGGATAATCTGCGTCTCAAGCGAACCCTGTGGCTGGATTTTTCCGGACAGGGGTACACCATGCAGGACAGGCTGCAGGGCAAAATGACCTCCGGCTGGCGCTTGTCTGTTGATCCTGATATTGAGCTGGGAAGGGTTACACTGAATGGAGAGCCGCAGTTCATTACCCGCATGGATGAAAATCGCCCCGGCGTAGAGGTGCGCCGTGGCGCCATCGATCTGCATGCAGAGAGCCGACTGAGCAACAACAGGGAGATCCCGGTGACAGGCTGGGGGCGTGATTTGCAGCAGGTGTCTGCGGATCTGAATCTGCCGCCCGGTTGGCGTCTGCTGGCGACATCCGGGGTAGATGTGGAGCATGCGTCGTGGCTAAAACAGTGGTCGTTGTACGACCTGTTTGTGGTGTTTATCGTGGCTTTTGGCGTCGGCAGACTGTGGGGCTGGCGCTGGGCTGCTCTCACATTGATAACGCTGGGACTGATCTGGCATGAACCCGGCGCTCCAAGGGGGATCTGGTTTTACCTGCTGGTCGTGGCAGCGCTGAGCCGGGTCATAACCGAAGGTAAAATGGCGTATCTGCTGCGCAGCGCATGGCTGGGTGGCCTGGTGGTATTGGCGCTGATTGTGTTGCCCTTCGCCATAGATCAGGCAAGAACCGGGCTCTATCCGCAGCTGCGACTGACGGCGCCTCACTATCCGGCCCCGTCGCCCATGCGGGAGATGAGCGATGCGCCTGCGCCAATGCCGCAGGAGATGGTCATAAAAAGGAAGGCGAATATGGCAAAGGATGCCGTTGGCGGCCTGGCTTCATCGATCCAGAGCTACAGGGAGCCGAAGTCGAAAATCAGGAAGCAGTGGCTGCCGGATAAAAATGCGCAGGTGCAAACGGGGCCGGGGCTGCCGGATTGGCAGTGGCGCCGCATCACCCTCAGGTGGGATGGTCCTGTCACTCAATCACAACAGATGCAGTTGCTGCTGGCCGGGCCGAAACTCAATATGATGCTCAATTTTTTGCGCATCCTGCTGGTTGGGTTTCTCGCATGGCTGTTCGTGGACTGGGCGAGAGGTCGACTGCGCACCAGCGGATCATCAGGGGCGTCGAGTCCCGCCAGTGCAGCCGCAGTTGTGATGATGATTGTTGCTGGTTTCGGCGGCATGCAGGATACCATGGCAGGTGATTACCCCTCATCCGAATTGTTGCAGGAACTTGAGCAGCGCTTGATCGAGCCGCCGCAGTGTGTGCCGCAATGCGCCGATATTGCATACATGCGTCTCGATATCCAGGATGATCATTTCAGCATCTTTATGCGCGTCAATGCGGCGCAGGAGAGTGCGGCGCCAGTACCTGTGGGAGCGCTTGTCGCTGTCAGTGCCTGGATAGACGGCGAGCCGTCGCCACTGCTGCGTGCAGGCGGGCAACAATGGATGCAGATACCTGCGGGAAAACATGAGCTGGAAATCATTGGCCGCATACCGGATCAGAGACAGTTGAGTCTGGCGCTGCCTCTATTGCCGCATAAACTGGAGGTCAGCGCAAAAGGGTGGACGGTTGAAGGAGTCAACCCGCAGGGCGTACCCAATAAGCAACTGCTGCTGAGCCGCGAACTCAAGGCTGATACGCAAAATGCCGACAACAAGCTGACCCCCAGAGTGCTGCCGCCGTTTATTCGTGTGGAGCGGACCCTGAGACTGGGTATGGAATGGTCGGTGGAGACGCGTGTCACGCGCTTGTCGCCGACTGGTGTGCCGGTATCGATGCAGATTCCCCTGCTGCCCGGAGAATCAGTGGTGACAGAGGGTTTTCCTGTGAAAAACAGCAGCGTGCTGGTTACGCTGTCGCCCGGTGCGCGTGCAACCAGCTGGACATCACGCCTGCTCCAGAGTGACAAAATCACGCTGGTTGCATCGCAATCCAGCGGATGGATCGAGCGCTGGAAGGTGGACGTCAGTCCAATCTGGCATGTGACCAGCGAGGGGATTGCGCCGGCCCATCATCAGCAGCAGGGCAACTGGCTGCCGCAATATCTGCCATGGCTGGGTGATGAAGTGACCTTGAAAATCACCCGCCCCGAAGGCGTTCCCGGAACTCTGTTGACGGTGGTGGGCAGCAATATGACGGTCAGCCCGGGGAAAAGAGCCGCGGACACGCAGCTGAGCCTGAAAGTGAGAGCCAGCCAGGGCGGGCGCTACGAGATGACTCTGCCGCAGCATGCGCAGCTGCAGTCGGTCATTATTGACGGGCGCAGCCAGCCGATTCGCCAGGAGGAGCGCAAGGTCTCCCTGCCGCTGCATCCCGGTGAGCAGCAATATGTGTTGAAATGGCGCGAGCCTGAAGGCATCAGCACAGGCTGGGAGACTCCACAGGTTGATCTTGGTCATCCAAGTGTCAACGCAAGAATCAAGGTCAAGCTGGCGGGAGATCGCTGGACGCTGTTTGCATTTGGTCCAACGCTCGGGCCTGCTGTACTCTTCTGGGGTGAACTGCTGGTGCTGATTGCTATTGCGATTGTGCTGGGTCGATTAAAGCAGTGGACGCCGTTGGGAACCGGCAGCTGGTTTTTGCTGGGTATCGGTTTGACGCAGGTTTCACCGGCTTCGGCGCTGCTGGTGGTGGGCGCATTGCTGGCGCTAGGCTATCGCAGACAGATAGACACCACCGGCATGAAGTATTTCAACCTGCTGCAGATAGCACTGGCATTGCTGGTGATCGTCGGCGCATCCAGCCTGCTGTGGGCGGTGCAGCAGGGGCTGTTGGGCGTACCCCGCATGCAGATCGCAGGAAACGGCTCCAGCGCATCCGAGTTGAACTGGTATCAGGACAGGTCAGGAGGCCAGCTGCCGCAGGCGTCTATCATCTCTCTGCCGTTATCTGTCTATCGCTGGCTGATGCTGGCATGGGCATTATGGCTGGCGCTCTCTGTATTGAAGTGGAGTCAATGGGCCTGGGGCGCTTTCACCCATGGCGAG
>JAUXDV010000305.1 GCA_030620735.1 Gammaproteobacteria bacterium | reverse complement strand
ATTTTCCTTTGGTTGCCATCATTCATTTTATATATAGATTCCCCGATGGCTTAAGGATCATACATAGCAAAACGGTGCGACATTCAATGGTTCGAATGAGTTTTCTAAAAAAAAGGGCCGGTGACAAATGGTTCTCATTTGTCACCGGCCCCTTTATAACATGGATCCCATTCTGAGCGTGGGAAACAGTAGTACGCGAGCTTAGTCGTTGTCCAAAAATAACTTCCCGATCCTGCTGGCCCTGTAGTCCGTCTTCTGCGTTCCAGCAAGAGTTACATAACGCTGCTATGCGCCCCTTGCTGCGCCTTGAAGACGAACAACATTGCTGCGCGATATCGGGAAGTTATTTATGGACAACTCCTTACTTCATCAACGCTGCATGTGCTGCGGCAAGTCTTGCGACCGGGACTCTTGGAGCCGAACAGGAGACGTAGTTCAATCCTGCTTCCTGGCAGAACTTGATCGAGGCCGGATGTCCACCGTGCTCTCCGCAAATGCCGACTTTCAGATCCGGACGCACTTCACGCCCCCACTTGACTGCCAGCTTCATCAGTTTACCGACGCCTTTGACATCCAGCACCTCGAAGGGATTGTCCTGAAGAATGCCATTATCGTTGTACATCGGCAGAAACTTGTTCTCTGCATCTTCACGCGAGAAGGAGAATGTCGCCTGAGTCAGATCGTTGGTGCCAAATGAGAAGAAATCCGCCTCTTCGGCCAGTGAGTCTGCGCGCATACAGGCGCGTACAACTTCGATCATGGTGCCGAAATGGAATTCAACCTTTTTGCCGACAGCAGCTTCTACCTCCTTGAGGATAGTATCGGCTGATTTTTTGACATGTTTCAGCTCTTCAGCCGTACATACCTGTGGCACCATCACCTGGGGATTTATCTCGACTCCCTCTTCCGCACACTCGGCCGTCGCTTCGAGAACGGCGCGGATCTGCATCGCGTAGATTTCCGGAAAAGTGATTCCCAGGCGCACACCACGGTGTCCCAGCATCGGGTTGGTTTCATACAACACGCGCACCTTCTTCAGCATGGTCTCTTTCTTGGCGATCGCCTCTTCAACCACATGCAGTTCAATATAACCACGCATCTCTGCAGCCTCCTTGCGCGCCTCCTCAGGAGAGTGCAGCAGCGCCATGGTGCCGGCCAGGATATCCATGCCTGAAACCGATTGCCGCAGATGATAGAGGTTTTCCAGATCTTCCATCAGCTGACGCTCCGACGGCAGGAATTCATGGATCGGCGGATCCAGCAGGCGGATAGTTACCGGATAGGGCGACATCGCCTTGAACAGCCCCTTGAAATCTTCGCGCTGCATCGGCAGCAGTTTATCCAGCGCCTCCTCCCGCTCTTTACTGGTTTCTGCAACAATCATCTCGATCACGATCGGCAGGCGTTCAATGGAGTTGAACATGCGCTCTGTACGGCACAGGCCTATCCCTTTAGCGCCATAAGTCACAGCACGCTGCGCATCGTCAGGGGTGTCGGCATTTGCCATCACTAGCATTTTTGCCGCATCGTCCGCCCACTCCAGCAGTATCTCCAGCTCCGGAGTAAATTCCGGTTCAACCGTGGAGATCTCACCAAGATAGACATCTCCATTGCTGCCGTCGATGGTGATCAGATCACCCTCCTTGATGACAGCATCTCCCACATAGGCTTCCCGCTTGGAAACATCAACCGAAACGTCTTCAGCGCCGGCAACACAGGGCTTGCCCATGCTCCTGGCAACGACGGCTGCGTGAGATGTTTTGCCGCCGCGGCTGGTGAGGATGCCTTCTGATGCAAAAAATCCGTGGATATCCTCCGGCTTGGTCTCTTCACGCAGCAGAATCACCCGCTGTCCGCCGTCACGGCCAAGGGTTTCAGCACGATCGGCATCGAAAACCGCATGACCACAGGCAGCGCCGGGGGATGCGGCCAATCCCTGCGCCAGTGGCTTGGTCTCGTTAGCAGGATCCAGTTGGGGATAGAGCATCTGTTCCAGAATTGCAGGATCGACGCGCAGCAGCGCCTCATCCCTGGTGATCAGCCCCTCCTGCTCCATCTCTACAGAAGTGCGCACCATCGCGGCGGCGTTCATCTTGCCATTGCGGGTCTGCAGACAATAGAGGATTCCTCGTTCGATGGTAAATTCAAAATCCTGGATTTCGCAGTAGTGCTCTTCAAGGTGCTGGCGCAGCTGCTCAAGCTGACGCGCCATCTCCGGCATCTCATCGGCCAGCTCTGCAATCTGTTTGGGAGTGCGAATACCGGCAACCACATCTTCGCCCTGGGCATTGACCAGGTATTCACCGAAGAGCTTGTTGTTGCCTGTGCCCGGGTTGCGGGTAAAGGCGACGCCGGTTCCCGAGTCGTCTCCACGGTTGCCGAACACCATGGTGCAGATGTTGACTGCCGTGCCATTCGCCATATCCGGAGTGATGTTGAATTCCCGCCGGTAATCGACAGCCCGCTTGCCTGA
>JAUXDV010000201.1 GCA_030620735.1 Gammaproteobacteria bacterium | reverse complement strand
GTAGAGAGAAAGCTCTTTGTGTCGTCGCATGCATACCTGCAGCCATTGACGACACCGGAAATCTCGCCGTGCCCCAACTTCAGGGTGACATACTCGCCGGGGAACTGTTGCTGCCACAGCAGCGCCTTGACGATATTCGTATTGACTACAGAATCCGAGATGAAGTAGTTGATGCCGAGTGATTGAGAGACGTCTACGCCGCTGGTCGTCGTCATCTGCCCAACGTGGAGGAAATTGAACAAAAATATGCCCGTGCCGACGGGCGTCTTGTTGAGGACGCGCCAGGCGAACAGGCCGTTGACTTGCTCGTTGGCGGTAAAGTCATGCTCTCCTCCCTGCGTCCCCTTCTGCATCATCAGGGTCGGCGTCAATCCATAAGTAACGCCATACTCCTTCCACAGCCACCGGTTGAAGTCGACATAGGTCTGTGCATGTTTAGACAACTGTGGGAATCTGCCGCGTGAGGGCCAGTCGAAGGCATCAAATTCTGCATCCTCCGGGTCGACTCTCTCCATGATCTCATCGAAATATTGTTCCGAAGTCGGGCCGCCACCGGTTTGAGCAAAGGACGGCCCGGCCGCCATGCTTGCCATGCAGAAGAGTGACCACAGGGCAAGCAGGATCGGGAAGTTATTATTGGACAGAACAAATACGGTTCGTATTCGATAGATTGCTCTCATTTTTCAACATCTCACTTCCGCGTTGATTCAATAATAAACATTTCTGTATCTTCTGAATATGCATAAACTGCCATTTTTTCAAAGGAACTGCTATTCTCCAACGATCTACTGACTCTCGGACAGGCTCTTGGGGCAAACCTTGATCACACGGCTCGAAACGACTGACCTGGACGAACTCATGGCTGTGCAGTCGGGGTGGGATATCTATTACCGCCCGCTGAGAACTACCTGTTTCGAAGGTAAACATAAGTCTGGAAGTATCGGCGGAATCAGGGTGGAGAGCGAACACTGGGGTGGCTCGATCGAACTCACCGGCTGCTCTGCTGATAACGCCTTGTCGCTTGCCATACCGGTACAGCAGAGTGACGCGTACAGATCACGGGGTCGGGAGGTAACGGCCGAGCGGGTCGACATTTTCGCCTCCGGTTGTGATCTTCATGCCGTGATGCGGCCACAGACCACCCTGCTCGCTTGTGCAATTTCTCATGAGCAACTCTCTTCGGAGGAGGCGTTCCCGTTTACGCCGCTACAGGTGGATTATCGTCCCGAGCATGTCGTCCACACCCCGGACCCCGATGCCATTGCAGAGCTGCGCCGCTGGTTACTGCAACTGTTGGGCATCATGGATCGTGATGCTCTCCCCGGGGAAGCCCACCACTACCTAAAGGAAGAGACCCTATGCAGGGTGGCTCATGCGCTTGGCACAGTCGATCAAAATCATGCGATACGTGCAGGCCGCAACTACTCCCTGGCGAAAAGCGCCCGCGACTATATGCTCGATCGAAAAGCAAGGCCGCCGACAATTACAGAGATTTGTCTTGCCCTCGGCGCCAGTGAACGCACGCTGCACGCCGCCTTCAAGAGTCAATACGGCGTTTCACCGAAACACTTCCTGAAAACCCAGCGCCTGTACACAGCCCACCAAAGGTTGAAAGCAGCGCAGGCCAGCGATCATGTTACCGATATCGCCATGCGGTTGGGCTTCTGGGAAATGGGCCGCTTCGCCAGTGATTACCGGGATATGTTTGGCGAGCTACCGTCGGTGACACTGAGAAACAAATAAGCAGTTATCCATATAACAACCTCCCGGAAAATACGCAGCAATGTTGTCCGTATCCAAGGCGCAGCAAGGAGCGCAGGTCAACACCGGACCATGCAGGAAAGAAGGTGGTGAGGAGCATCACATATTGGCTGACTATATGAAAAACCGGTTCCTGGAATTATCGCGACTCGATGATGGAGCGCTTGATCTCATCTCCATAGGCAGCCCGATTGCGCCGCCGGAAATCATCCAGCAAATCCGGAAATGAGATATTTCCCCTGGGTCCGATCACAGTGTCCAGCTGGGAGCGGACGTAGACTTCCACATGCGTATCAAAGGCGCTTGACAATTCTCGCTTGATCGCTTCCCGCTGTTCGCTGTCGAATAGCTCCGCACCTCGCACCTCGAGCAGCAGATGATAAAGATCATCAAGCATCGTAATCGACCAGCCATGCAGCCAGTAACCTCTGCCGTCCAGCCAATCCCGTGCAAATACCGCGATACTCTTCATTTTATCCGTCACTTCCACAGGCATGTGTCCGGATTGGGGCATGGTGAACTCGGTACGCAGGCTCCCCAGACTGTCCGTTAACTCCGATGTCTCCTGCTGCACCAGCAATCGGGTATTCTTCCCCTCTGCCGCCTGATTCTGAATCAACGCCTCCAGTTGTGCAATCTCCTCGATGGCAAGCTGTCTCACGCCGGAGATTTGAGCGATGAGCGCCATCAGAGAGCCGGAAGGAATAAGATTCAGACTCTCCAGACGGATGCCGCGTCTCTCTCCCAGATATTCGCGCAAAATCTGCTCAGCAGTCTGCAGCGTTGCCAGTCTCTGATCGCCTGTCTCAGTGGTTGAAATCCCATCCAGCGTCTGCTCAACGAACTGGTTGATCGATCCTGACGCTGAAACATCATGGGTCACTGTGGTGCGAATGAACAACCTGGTTGGTTGCCCGGTGACCTCCGCCAGTCGTTTTTCTATGGCGCTAATGGTTCTTGGCGCCACGACATCCGGAGCGTTGACATCCGCCCGCACCAATATGCTGCCATCTTCACTCTCGACAACGAGCTTCTCTAAATTTGTGATGCGCAGCGAGGAGAACTCCTTTTGAAGCATGGTTGCGACCTGTTTTTGCAGCTGACGATCTTCGTACATCTTGACGAGTTCAATACTCAGCAGTGAGGTGACAATGACGAATCCCAGCAGCGCAACTCCAAAACGCCTGACGATTTTTCTGCCCTCCTTCAATCGGAATGCCTGCGACATGCCCGCAATATGGAAAACAAGCCCCGAGACCAGCAATATCGAGAGAAAATTCGTGAAAAAGAGCAGAAAGGATCCAGCGGCGCCACCGTATGCGCCGAGCGCAAGGCACATTCCGCAATTGGCAAGGGGCGGCACAATCGCGGTGGATATGGCGACACCGGGTAGTGCAGGGCTCAATTTTTCATCGATCAGGGCATAGGCTCCTGCTATGCCAGCCAGAACAGCGACAAGCAGATCAGCTACGCCAGGCTCTGTCCGGCTCAGCATCTCCGGCGTTATCTCAAAATAGGATGGCAAGGTTATGCCCAGAATGAAGCCCATCCCGATCGAAACTACAACGCCAAGCGCCTCGGAACGTGCAGCAAGGCCGATGAGGTGCGGGCTTCCACGCAGCAGTCCCAATGCCAATCCCAGGATCGGCGTCATCAGCGGCGCGACCAGCATGGCGCCGATAACCACCGCGGTGTTGTTCATCGCGAGTCCGAACGCGGCGATCAGCGTGGAAACAGCGACCAACAGGAAAAAAGCCCTGCGCGGATCTGAACCCTGCCTGAGTTCTTCATAGACTTTCAGTTTGCGCTGGTCAGTGATTGAGATCGAAAATTTCATTGAGATGTCCGGTGCTTCGGATAACGGTTACTGCAGTTTTGTTATTTGAGTATAGACCCTGGAGGATTCTGACTGATAAATTCATCTCTGATACGCGAGTATGATTGCATCATGGATCTATTTCATACTTAGCTATTGACATGCCATGGGGTTTTATTCTTAGTACTTTCAATGTCTGCAATGGAGCATTATGTATAGCTATACATAATGCTCCGTGGCGTACACACCGGGCATATAAGAACTTACGCAGTAAATCGAATCGAAAAGGGAAGTTATCTGACGAGAGGCCCTGATCAAGTTCATACCCCGTGACTTTGTGATGTTCCACTGCTCAGCTGAACAGAAAGTTCTATGGTATAAATGATATCAGCTCTTCACAGGAACGATCAGTGTAACAATAGTGCCTTCTCCTGGTGAACTGTGAATTTCAGCATGACCTCCAATGCTCTGTATGCGTTCGGCAATCATCGAGAGTCCCAGCCCGGAGGGTAGATGAAACTTGTGA
>JAUXDV010000245.1 GCA_030620735.1 Gammaproteobacteria bacterium | reverse complement strand
AGTTGCTCATCCCCATCGAGCGCCAGGTTGTCATGATTTTTGATTTTGAACTGCTCAAGCATCTTTACATCATCACACTCGATCCAGCGGGCAGTCGCAATCGATATAGCCTCGACAATTGCATCTGCACTATATTCCCCCTTAAGACGATGCACTGCAACTTCAAACTGCAGCACTCCGATGGCGCCGAGAATCATGTCGTTATTTTTCAACGGCCGGAACACCTGCGTTGCCCCCTCCTCGCACAGTTGTAAAACACCCTTTTGCAGCTGCTTCATTTTGAGGGGGTTCTTAAGCACCACGCGTCTGAACAACTCGGGCGCAAAATAGGGAATGCCTTCAAATTTCAGCTCCTCGCCTTCAGTAAAAGTATCGCCGATCTGGATGGTCCCATGGTTGTGCAGACCGATAATGTCTCCGGGAAAGGCCTCTTCCACCTGGGTGCGCTCGCCTGCCTGAAAGGTCAGCGCATTATTGACCTGAATCGTTTTTCCGATACGCACATGCTTCATCTTCATGGCCTTGCGGTAACTGCCTGAACAGACGCGCAGGAATGCAATGCGGTCACGATGCGAAGGATCCATATTAGCCTGGATCTTGAAGATAAAACCGCTGAATTTTTCATCTTTGGGTTTGACTTCACGCTTGCCTGCCTGACGCGGCTGCGGCGGCGGAGCATATTCGACAAATGCGTCCAGCAGCTCTTTGACGCCAAAGTTGTTGATTGCCGATCCAAAAAATACCGGTGTCAATTCGCCCTTCAGGTAGGCATCCAGATCCAGCTCATGACTGGCGCCGCGCACCAGTTCGATCTCTTCACGCAGCTCTTCCGCCATGTCACCGATGGCCTCATCGAGCTGCGGATTATCCAGCCCCTGGATGAGATCCCCTGTCTGTATCTTACCCCGGTGGGTCGCGCTAAAAAGGTGCGTCGTCTCTGTGCGCATATCGAATACCCCGACAAAGCGCTTTCCCATACCAATCGGCCAGGTCACAGGCGCACATTTGATCTTCAGCACCTCCTCGATCTCGTCCATGATTTCGATCGGGTCGCGCCCTTCACGGTCGAGCTTGTTGACGAAGGTCAGGATCGGCGTGGTGCGCATGCGGCACACCTCCATGAGCTTGATGGTGCGCTGCTCGACGCCCTTGGCGACATCAATTACCATGAGTGCGGAGTCGACCGCCGTCAGGGTGCGGTATGTATCTTCAGAGAAGTCGGCGTGTCCGGGAGTGTCCAGCAGATTGACGACAGCATCCCTGTAGGGAAACTGCATCACCGAGGAGGTAATCGAGATACCTCGCTGCTGCTCCATCTCCATCCAGTCCGAGGTGGCGTGACGCGCAGCCTTGCGCCCCTTGACGCTGCCCGCAAGCTGAATAGCGCCGCCGAACAGCAGCAGCTTCTCGGTGATTGTCGTTTTACCCGCATCCGGATGCGAGATAATGGCAAAGGTGCGTCTTGCCGAGACTTCAGATTGTTGTGACATGCGGGGATAGATTCAATGGTTGATGAATGCTGAGTACTGAGTACTGAGTCGTGAGGACTGAGTCCTCAGTCCGGGACCTATGATAACCTTTTTTTCATCTACTGGATTGTACGAAACCTGATAAATTATGATGAGATAAACAGCATCGATAGATCGAAAGCCTGCAGGTGCTTGGTCAATGCGCCCACCGAGATATCATCGACGCCGGTCTCGGCTAGCTCACGGATGCCCTCGATGGTAACACCGCCGGAGACCTCCAGCCTGGTGCGTCCATGATTCAGGGCAACGGCGCTATGTAGATCCCCGATTGAAAAATTATCCAGCAGCACCCGTTTTGCACCGACATCCAGCGCCCGTTGCAACTCCTGCAGGGATTCAACTTCGATCTCAGTCTCCACGCCGGGGAACTTTTGCTGCGCATGCTGCAGCACAGCCTCGATCGAGCCTGCGGCCTGAATGTGATTCTCCTTGATGAGGATGGCATCATACAATCCGATGCGGTGATTGTGACCGCCGCCGCAGCGAACTGCATATTTTTGCGCCAGGCGCAAACCGGGAATGGTTTTTCGGGTGTCCAGAATCTTGACATTACTCCCTGCAACAGCCTGCACATAACGTGATGTTTCCGTTGCCGTGCCAGAGAGGCTCTGCAGAAAATTGAGCGCCGTGCGCTCTGCTGTCAACAATGATCGCGCTTTACCATCGATCAGACAAAGTTGCTGGTTTTCAGTCACTCTTTCACCATCAGCGACCTGCCAACGGATCTTCACATCGGCATTGATCTGCCTGAACACCTCGTCAAACCAGCTGATGCCGCAGATGACACCCGACTCACGGGCAATCACCTGCGCCTGCACCGCAAGCTCATCAGGCAGCAACTCTGCTGTCAGGTCACCGCCGCCAACGTCTTCTGCAATCGCCACGGCGACCTGACGCCGGATCTCTCCGACAGGCGGCAGTGTGAGTGGATCAATCATCAACAGCAAGCAGCTCCACATCAAAAATCAGGGTAGCATTGGGTGGAATCACGCCTCCGGCGCCTGCGGCCCCGTATCCAAGCTGCGGAGGGATTGTAAGCTTGCGTTTGCCGCCGACCTGCATGCCGGCAACGCCCTCATCCCAACCGCGAATCACCTGTCCCTTGCCGAGAGCAAAGCGGAACGGCTCGTTGCGATCGACGCTGGAGTCGAACTTCGTGCCATTATCCAGATATCCGCTATAGTGCACCGTCACCATTTTCATGGCCACTGCCTCGTCACCCTGTCCTGTTTCCAGCTCCTCGATCTTGAGACCCGAGTCAGTTATTTTTGCTGTCATGTTAAACTCCAAGAATTGAATAGCCCGTTATTGTATGCCAGCAATCGAGTGATGTCTCCCCCTGTAATGACGGGATGGTATTGTCATTGCGAGGAACGAAGCAATCTCCGGGCGTTTGATGAAATAGTGCAGGATTGCCGCGCTGCGCTCGCAATGACTGGATTCGCCGTGCAACGATTCTACACACGAGAAAAAAGATGAACATCATCGACGGCTGGTTGCAGCAAGCCACAATATCGCCATCTCCCAACTTCAATGCGCGCCCTGAAGCGGCGGAGATCAACCTGCTGGTGATTCACAACATCAGCTTGCCGCCCGGGGAATTTGGCGGTCACTGGATCGATGACCTGTTTCACAATCGCCTCGACACCTGCGCACATCCCTACTTTGAAGAGATTGCCACTCTAAAAGTCTCGGCACACTGCCTGATACGGCGTGACGGCGAAGTGGTTCAGTATGTCTCATTCGAGCAACGCGCCTGGCATGCCGGAGCCTCATGTTTTGATGATCAGCAGGAGTGCAACGACTTCTCCATCGGCATCGAACTGGAGGGCAGTGATGAAATTCCCTATACGGAAGGGCAGTACCA
>JAUXDV010000119.1 GCA_030620735.1 Gammaproteobacteria bacterium | reverse complement strand
TAAAACCTACCTGGACAATCAGAAAGGAATGCCCTAGAATATTAGTGATTACTAATATTCTTTTTTCTCACATACCAAAGTGAGAAAAAAGAGATGTTTCCACTATACAGGAGAAATATTATGCAGAAGAGAATTCGCTACTTTCTGCTGGCCTGCCTGCTGCTGCCGTCAGCAGCATTCGCCGATGTCACAATTCTGGTGCATGGTTACCTCACCAACGGCATTACATGGGATCGAAGCGGCATCGTCACCACGATGGAGGCGCATGGATGGCATGACGGCGGCCCGCTGATGGCAGGTTATCAGACACCGCCGGCAACACAAGACAGCAAAACCCTGTATGTGGTAGAACTCCCCTTTAACGCACCCTTGATGGTGCAGTCAGACATACTGCAGGAACAATTACAAAAGGCGCAGCTGCGGCATCCGCAAGAAAAAATCACGCTGGTCGGACACTCAGCCGGTGGCGTGGTGGCGCGCATGACGCTGGTGCGCTATGGCGCCCAGCAAGTCACTCATCTGATCACCATTGCCTCCCCTCACCTGGGCACACCGCTCGCTGTCGATGGCCTGAAAGTCACCCGCAGCCATGGCCCGTTCAACATCGTCAAAAAGATAGCCGGCGGGGATGCCTATGATGCAGCGACACACTCGCGCGCACTCTTTGCCGACCTGCGTCCAGCACGCCCCGGAACCGAGCTTTTCTGGCTCAACAACCAACCGCATCCGGATATCAGTTACACATCAGTAATACGCGCCGATCATGACAGTATCGTTCCTTCCGCCAGTCAGGACATGAACCTGGTGCCTGCGCTTCAGGGGAAATCAGCAATCTACCTCACCCCCGGTTCTCACTACCTCAAATCGTTTGACGGGCGTGTAGTTCTCTCCCTGCTCGAACAGGAATGATGCGCTTCGGGGTTAAATTTATATGCCTGGGAATTGATCCAAATCAACTCTTTGCTATTTAACCAAATTCTAATATATGAGACTCACTACAAAATATTTCTGAAAACAGTATCAAACACCCAGTAAGACTGTGATTTGCAGCTTTTTTCTCCAATTATTCAGAGGATTTGAATAACCGGAATAAATGAGCATTCACAATTTACACCCCAATGCATCTATGCGAATATCTCTCTGTCATATTAGTGTCACACAAATTATAATAATTCAGAGGAGATTTCGCAGATGCATGTGCAAAAACGTTGTGGTCTTTTACACTCGTGCCGGCTCGGACTTCCAAAAGTCTGTATTGCTTTACAAATTATCTTTGTAACGGCCCTAACCTCTTACATCGTCTACCTGTTTGTGACCCAGACAATCTCTTATTAATCGGCCCTACCTGGTTGCAGCACCCGTTTTTGTAGGATGTGGTGAGGTACGAACCGCATCTGTTGCGCGATTGATGCGGTTTGCTACCGCTCACTACATCCGGAATTATTTCTACTGCTAGATGTTTCTGCACTGATGGAGCCTATCCCCGCCAGGGCGGCAACAATTCGTCTCTTCACAATAGCAGGGTCAAATGACACAAGACATCTATATATCAGGCGCTGAGCTCAGCAGCGGCAAGTCCGTTATTGTGCTCGCAATGATGGAATTCCTCTCCGGACATGGCGACAAGACTGGATTCTTCAGACCGGTCACCCGCTCGGGTGAACAGCCTGACCCTCTTATCCAGCTGATTGCAGAGCGCTATCAGCTGGATCTGGCGTATGAGGAGATGTACGGCTGCAGCAGCGATGAAGCGCGCGAACTGGTAAGAGCGGATCGCGATGACGAACTGTTGAAAAGAATCCTGGCAAAATACCGCAGCCTGCAGGCAAAATGCAACCGGGTGTTGTGCGCCGGAACAGATTACAGGGATGGGCATGCAACCCTGGAATTTGATTTCAACAGCGATGTCGCCAATAATCTGGGCTGCTCTATTCTGCCCGTGGTGCGCGGCAATGATCGCAGCAACACGGAGATCATCAATGCCGCCGGCGGATTTCTCAAATCCCTGCAGGAGCGGCATTGCGACATTCTGGCAACCGTCATCAACGGCGTATCCCCCGCCCAGCTCGAAGCACTGAAATCCCAGCTTGAAAAATCCCCGCTGGCTGACTCCCCGGTCTACCTCATACCGCAGGAACCGCTGCTCTCAAAACCAACGATCGCTGATATTGCGCGTCATCTTGAGACACATATCATTTTTGGAGACGCGACCGGGCTGAATCGTATCGTGCAAAACTACAAGGTGGCAGCCATGCAGGCGCCGGATTTTCTCGATTATGTCGAGGAAGGCAGCCTCATCATCACCCCTTCTGACCGCGCCGATATCATACTGGCGTGTTTCCTCTCCCACCCCTCGACAGCCTATCCGCAAATATCCGGCCTGCTGCTGACAGGCGGGCAAAAACCTGATCCGCAGATAACCAAACTGCTGGCGGGACTTGGCAAGCCCCCCTTCGCCATTCTCGGTGCAGCAACCGATACCTTTACCACCGCGATGAACGTAAGCCGCATCACCGCCGAACTATCGGTGGAAAATGAACACAAGATCGCCGCCGCTCTAGGAATCGTCGAAGCCAACGTCGATCTGCAGCAGCTGCAGCAACTGCTGGCAACAAGGCGCAGCACCCGGGTGACGCCGTTGATGTTCGAGTACGAATTATTGCAGCGGGCCAAGACGCAACAGCAGCACATCGTGCTGCCGGAAGGCAACGAGGAACGCATCCTGCGCGCTGCCGAAATCCTTTCACTGCGTGGTGTTGCGCAGCTGACCCTGCTGGGCGACAGGGACGAAATCAAGCAGAAGATCCAGTCTCTGGGGCTGCGTCTGGAGAGGGTCAATATCATCGACCCGCTGCAATCAGAGCTTCGTCCACAGTATGCTGAAAGCTATTTCCAACTGCGCCGGCACAAGGGAATCTCGCTTGATATGGCTTGCGACACCATGGCTGACGTCAGCTATTTTGGCACCATGATGGTTCATCATGGCCACGCGGACGGCATGGTCTCGGGCTCCGTGCACACCACCCAGCATACCATCCGCCCCTCGTTTGAGATCATTAAAACCAAACCGGGCATATCCATCGTCTCCAGCGTCTTCCTGATGTGCATGGCGGACCGCGTGCTGGTGTACGGCGACTGTGCGGTGAACCCGGATCCGAATGCAGAACAACTGGCGAACATCGCCATCAGCTCTGCTGATACCGCACAGATGTTTGGTATCGAACCGCGCATCGCCATGCTCTCCTACTCCACCGGGGAATCCGGTAAGGGTGAAGCTGTGGACGAAGTACGCGAGGCCACCCGGCTGGCGAAGTCGATGCGTCCGGATCTGAAAATCGAGGGCCCTATGCAGTATGATGCCGCGGTTGATGTCGGCGTCGCCAGGACTAAATTGCCCGGCAGCGAGGTGGCGGGCAGCGCCACCGTGTTTATCTTTCCCGACCTCAATACCGGCAACAACACCTACAAGGCTGTGCAGCGCTCCTCCGGCGCTGTTGCCATCGGGCCGGTTCTGCAGGGGCTGAACAAGCCGGTCAATGACCTCAGCCGTGGCTGCACAGTAACGGATATTGTCAATACCGTTGCCATCACCGCCGTTCAGGCGCAGACAGAATCTTCGTCATCATGAAAATACTGGTCATCAACTCCGGCAGCTCCTCGATCAAGTATCAGCTATTCGACATGACCGCAGCGCTGGTGCTTGCTTCCGGTCTGATCGAGCGTATCGGTGAACCCCAGGCTCTACACCGGCACATTGACAGGCAGGGCGGAGTTGAGGAAACAGAGCGCAAACACGCGATAGCGACTCACCGCGACGGCCTGCTGGAAATCGGCAAGGTGCTGCGTGAAAGCGGGACAATCCATGATCTGAGCGAATTGTCCGCCATCGGACACCGCGTGGTGCATGGCGGTGAATATTTCAGAGAGCCGACGCTGATTGACAATGAGGTGGTCGGGCGTATCCGGGAGATGATCCCGCTCGCCCCGCTGCACAATCCGGCCAACCTCATGGGCATCGAGGTTGCCCTGCAGGCTGCGCCCGACATCCCCCAGGTAGCAGTGTTCGACACCGCCTTTCATCAGTCGATCCCGCAGCATGCCTGGCGTTATGCCCTTCCTGAAAAACTTTACTCAGAGCAGCATGTACGCCGCTACGGGTTTCACGGCACATCACATCACTATGTCGCTAAACAGGCTGCTCAGCAACTCGGCAAACCCCTCTCCTCTCTGAACCTGATCACGCTGCACCTCGGCAACGGCGCCAGCGCCGCCGCCATCAGCCAGGGCCGCAGTGTGGATACCTCGATGGGCATGACCCCGCTGGAAGGTTTGATCATGGGCACCCGCTGCGGCGACATCGACCCGGCCATCCACTTCTATCTGGGCCGGGAAGCAGGTCTGAGCAACGAAGAGGTGGAAACTCTTCTCAATAAAGAGAGCGGTCTGAAAGGGATTTGCGGATCCAACGACATGCGCGAAGTGCACCGCCTGGCCGATGCCGGTGACGAGCGCGCCCGGCTTGCGCTGGAGATGTACTGCTACCGCATCAGGAAATACATCGGCGCCTACTATGCGGTGCTCGGCCACCTGGATGCCGTGGTATTCACCGGTGGAATTGGCGAAAATGATGCCCGCACACGGGCGCAGAGCTGCGCCGGCATGACGGCGCTGGGCATCGATATCGACAGCGAAAAGAATTCACACCGGGGGGAAGGCGCCTTCGCCATCAACAGCGACGCAAGTGCTGTGAGTATTCTGGTGATACCCACTGATGAAGAGCTGGAGATAGCGCTGCAGACGGTTGCATGTATAGAAGAAGAGTCGTAAGGGATGAGGACTGAGTAGTGAGTAGTGACGCTGCAGCCTGCGACTGTTATATCTGTGTTCACCTGTGGTTAATTTTTTTCTCTTTTGCATACTCCCGCACCCGTCGGAGAAAAGCCCTGCACTGCTGTGGCTGCTCGAATTTCCACTCATCGATGAGAGGCAGTTGTGGAAACCGTTTCATCAACATGCCGGTAAAAAGGCCCGCCCCAACGGATAGCTGCTGCAGGCCATCTTCATCAAAGCAGGGGGTGTCATCGATGCCGCAGCTTGGTGAACGGGATTTGAAGACAAAACCGCTCAACTCCGGACCCAACTCTGCGATGGCGCTTTGCGCATAGCGCTGCAGCTGCTGCGTCACGTCATGTGCGTGATCATCAACTTCACACACCCTGATCCCCGCCCTGCTCTGCATGATCTGGATTGGTGGCCTGGGGACATTCATCCCTGCCCCAACCTCGGGGCAAATCGAAATCAGTTCAAAGCGCGGCGCAAGTTCATGCTCAAGCACAGAACTTCGTTGATCCTTTCCATCATAGCGAACAAGGTGACCTGCAAGACAGGCGCTGACGCCAATTTTGAGTTTTCCAGATGCGTTCAACATGGTATCTCTTCTCTATCGTGGTCAGATGACCACTCCTACGTCCAGTGTGCACATTGCCGTAGGAGCGGCCTTCCGGCCGCGAAACAAGGGCAAGCGCTGATGACAATATCGCTAGCATCCAACAAACTACACATCCATAGAGTAAGGAACCTGCGTCAGCACTTCACGCAGCAGCGAAGTGGCGTAACTGCCGCGCTGTAGTGTGAACTCCAGCTGCAGCTGATCCCCCTGAAGGTTGAACGCAAGATCACCGGCTGGCGCACGCAGCGGACGACGATCCGCCTTGAGGCTACAGCGCCGCAAACCATCTATCCAGAATTGATGCTCTCTCAATAGCGACTCCTCATACTGCAGCGCCTCATCTTCAGGCATGATCCTGGCGGGCAGCCCAACCAGCGGGCCGGTGACATGGATCTGCTTCTCAGAGAGCCTGTTGATTATTTCGGCATCGGCATCATCGACGCGAAACAGACTGTTGGAGTGTGACAACTGCATTACATCTCCCGGCATTGCTGCGCACCAGTTGCCTGCTGAAATACGTGCAGCCAGCACCAGGTTGAAGAGCATGGAGCGCACTGCAGAGAGATACATCCCCTCGACAGGAGAGCGTGTCGAACCATGCTCCAGCACCGCAATTGCACGGCTCAGATTCCCATAGCCCCGGCCGAATCGCTGCTCGCCAAAATAGTTGGGGAAACCATGCCGGGCAATCAGCTGCAGCCTCTCCGCCAGCAGATCCGTATCTCCCTGCAGATCACGCACCAGCAGCCTGAAACGGTTCAGCCTGATGGCGCCGCGGCGCAG
>JAUXDV010000234.1 GCA_030620735.1 Gammaproteobacteria bacterium | reverse complement strand
AATCCAGATACCCAGCAAGGCGTCGATATCGTCATCGGCCCGGCGACAGAGGCGATTGCGGCAGAGGGACAAATCGTGACCGCAGGCGGCATCGACTCACATATCCATTTCATCTCTCCACAGCAGGTTGAAGAGGCGCTGATGTCAGGTGTGACAACCATGCTGGGCGGCGGCACTGGACCAGCAACAGGCACCAACGCCACCACATGCACTCCCGGCCCCTGGAATATCCACAGAATGCTGCAGGCTGCCGACTGCCTGCCGATGAACCTCGGCTATCTCGGCAAGGGCAATGCGAGCCTGCCGGGAGCCTTGCAAGAACAGGTCAGCGCAGGAGCCATCGGCCTGAAACTGCACGAGGACTGGGGGACGACGCCAGCCGCGATCGACTGCTGCCTCGGCGTCGCCGATGAGATGGATGTGCAGGTGGCGATTCATACGGACACGCTCAACGAATCCGGCTTTGTCGAACAGACGCTTGCCGCGATGAAGGGCCGCACCATTCACACCTATCACACCGAGGGCGCCGGTGGTGGACACGCTCCGGACATCATCAAGGCATGCGGTCAGGCGAACATTCTGCCGTCATCGACGAATCCGACGCGGCCCTATACTGTCAACACTGTCGATGAGCACCTGGATATGCTGATGGTGTGCCACCATCTTGATCCGGGCATCGCCGAGGATGTCGCTTTTGCCGAGTCACGCATACGCCGCGAAACCATTGCCGCCGAAGATATACTGCATGACCTCGGCGCATTCTCGATGATTGCATCCGACTCGCAGGCGATGGGGCGTGTTGGTGAAGTGATTTGCCGCACCTGGCAAACAGCGCACAAAATGAAAGTGCAGCGCGGCAGTCTGGCTGCCGATCCGGCCGAACACGACAACTTCAGGGCGAGGCGTTATATTGCCAAGTACACCATCAACCCGGCCATCACCCACGGCATCTCCCATGAAGTCGGCTCGGTCGAGATTGGCAAGCTGGCGGACCTGGTGCTGTGGAAGCCTGCATTTTTCGCTACAAAACCGAGCCTGATCATCAAGGGCGGCATGATCATCGCCGCTCCGATGGGGGACCCGAATGCATCCATTCCAACTCCGCAGCCAGTGCATTACCGCCCCATGTTCGGTGCTCTGGGCGGTGCGCGCCATGCGACCACCATGACGTTCCTCTCGCAGGCGGGATTCGACGCCGGCGTGCATGAGCAACTGCAACTGAAGAGCCTTATCGGTACGGTTGCCAACTGCCGATCCATCACCAAGGCAGACATGCTGCTGAATGATTACCAGCCGCACATCGAAGTCGATCCGCAAACCTACCAGGTCAAGGCCGATGGCGAGTTGCTGACGTGCGAACCGGCTGATGTGCTGCCGATGGCGCAGCGTTATTTTCTGTTCTGAGATACGCATGCTGAAGCTGACACACAAAGTCGAAACCGGCAGCCCAAAGGGCTTGCTCACACTGCCGCTCGAGTCGCGCAACAAGAGTCGTTTAAAAGTGACCCTGGACAATGGACTGGAGGCAGGTCTGTTTCTGCCGCGCGGTACAGTGCTGCGTGACGGCGACCTGGTCGCATCCGATGACGGGCATCTCATCGAGATCAAGGCGGCGTCGGAAACAGTCTCGAGCGTGCGCTGTGACGATCCGCTGATGCTGGCGCGCGCCTGCTATCACCTCGGCAACCGCCATGTTCTGCTGCAGATCGAGAACGGTCTGCTGCGCTACCAGCACGACCATGTCCTCGATGAGATGATCATAGGCCTCGGACTCAGCGTCACAGTCGAGCAGGCCCCTTTTGAGCCAGAGCCCGGCGCCTATGGCGACTATGGGCACGCCGAAGCGCACGCTCACCACCATCATTGAAATGAACAGCTCACTGCTGAAACTGATGCAGCTGGTCAGCCCGTCACTGCCGATCGGCTCTTTCACCTATTCGCAGGGTATCGAGTATGGCGTCGAATGCGGCTGGATCAACTCTGACAATGCACTGCAGCAATGGCTTGAAGACCAGATGCTGACGTCGATTGCCCAACTCGACCTGCCTGTACTGCAGCGGCTGTATGCTGCTGCAGAAGCTGGTGATGTGGCTGCACTCGAGAAGTGGTCGCAATTTCTGCTTGCAAGCCGGGAGACTTCTGAACTTCGTCAGGAGGAGATCAATCGCGGCAGAGCACTTGCAAGCCTGCTGATCGCACTGGATGTTCCCCGTGCGAAACAGTGGCAGCCGATACTGGCCTCGTGCCAGGCAGCCGCATTTGCAACTGCTGCTGCCGGCTGGAACATCAGCTACCGGGATGCCGCATACGGCTACGTGTGGAGCTGGCTCGAAAACCTGATGCTTGCCGCTGTCAAGATCATTCCTTTGGGACAGACCCGGGGACAGCAGCTGCTGCATGCAATGTCCGGGATGATCCCCACAGTGGTGGCGGAGAGTATGGAAATCGGGGATGAGATGATCGGCTCATCCAACCCGGCGCTGGCCATTATCAGCAGCAGGCACGAAACCCAGTACACGCGGCTGTTCCGCTCATGACCGGCCTCTCTCTCACAATGCTACGATAACCGAGGAACTCCTATGTCAACATCTCCACTGCGCGTCGGTATCGGCGGACCAGTCGGATCAGGTAAAACCGCACTGCTGGATGCGCTGTGCAAACGCATGCGTGAAACCTATGAGCTGGCCGTTGTCACCAACGATATCTATACGCAGGAGGACGCCGAGTTCCTGGTTCGCAGCCAGGCGCTGGAACGCAAGCGCATCATCGGTGTCGAAACAGGCGGATGCCCGCACACTGCAATTCGTGAAGACGCCTCGATGAACCTCGCCGCCATCGAGGATCTGCAAGTGGCATTTCCGAATCTCGAACTCATCTTCATCGAAAGCGGCGGCGACAATCTTGCAGCGACATTCAGCCCGGAGCTGGCCGACCTCACGATCTACGTCATCGATGTTTCCGAAGGAGAAAAAATTCCACGCAAGGGAGGCCCGGGCATCACCCGCTCCGACCTGCTGGTGATCAACAAAATTGATCTGGCGCCATACGTGGGTGCTTCACTTGACGTCATGGAGGCAGATACCAACCGCATGCGTCCACAACGGCCCTGGGTATTCACCAATCTCAAGAAGGGCGAAGGTGTCGACAAAATTGTTAATTTCATCGTAGCGAAAGGGATGCTGACTGAAGTGTAAAGAAGAGTGCTAATGGATGAGGCTGAAATTAAAGCCGGCGGCAAAAAGCAGAGTGAGTGAGAGCGAACGGCGATTTTTGACGTCCGCGTGAAATTGCCTTGTTAGATGCTTTCCATTGCTCTACAATAATACTATGCGCATTGCTCATGCGCATAGTATTTGCGCAACACGGTACCTTGATATGACACAAATCCATGATGACTTTGCTCCTAAAAAAGCCGCTAATCTCAGTATTAACAGTAGCTTACTTGCAAAGGCAAAGCTATTGAAGCTAAACCTCTCGGCAACTCTGGAAAGCGCACTTGTCGAGAAGGTACGGAA
>JAUXDV010000063.1 GCA_030620735.1 Gammaproteobacteria bacterium | reverse complement strand
CCGTCACTATCGGCACCCCATGTATAGCCCTTTTCGCACTTATTATGGCTCTTTTCCCGGTGCAAGTTGACGTTGCGGTTATTGGCATCGGGCAACGCACAGCGGACAAAGTCGCCTTCCGACTTGCAATTCATTTTGTCAGCGTAAGCGGTTGACATGCCCAAGATTACGGAAGCGAGGGCAAACATGGTAATGGCAATAAAAGAAGATTTCATCTGCTGGACTCCTTGAGTTTTTTTGATTTGTAGAAAATAACAGCTGAAAGATAACACATATCTAAAACATCAGTAAAGGGACGGGGTAAGTGGCTGTTGCGGATAACAAAATCATGTTCAACAGGCGATGATGAATGACAGCAATGAGTATATGGCAGTCATTCACTTTTCAAGGGGAAGTTTGAGCTTGTGCTAGAACTCCTTAAAATGCTTAATGGAAAATACCGTGCTTTTTATGGAGAGAGTCGATGCAGATAGGTGTTGCGTTCGGCACGTATCTTGATTTCTTCGTCATTGCGTGTGTAGCGAAGTACTAATTATGCTTGGAGCAAAATTGAACGCGCCTTGCGCGACCCGGAGGGTAAATTACAAGGATGTAATTCATCATCTCAGGAAGATTGCCGCGTCGGCCGGGCTTTCTCGCATTAACAGGAACCTTGTTACGCTTGGCCTGGATGTAGAACAAGGGTGTAAGCAGGCCGTTATTGTCCAGTTCCTACTTCACTCCGCTGACCGGCCGCATTTGGGTATCGCAGACGCCGCCGACTTTAACGCTCTTCAGAGATCCTGATCCGCTGCATGATTTACCGCGATCCCTGATGTTGCATTTGAGTTCCAGCGGCTTGCCGGCATTCAGCCAGCCGGGTGTTCTGCGGTAGCGGCCGATACTCTTCTTCTTGCAGCCGCGTGGTATCCCGTAGGCCGGGCAGGATGAAGCCCCCAGGGAGACCTTTCTGCTGTCTATGATGAATCCCTTGTAGTCGTCGAGAATATTGACGACATCCCGTTCTTCCAGCTGCTCGACGTCGACATCCCTGAAATAATACCCCCCCCTGGCGGCCTGATCGACATGAATCCTGGTGTTGGCAATCAGGGCGAAGTTTTTTCCCTTGGTAGCCACCGCACCGGAGATATACTCGACCCGCTTGTGATTGGGGAAACATTTTCCCATCGCAGGGGCATGATAGTAATGTCTGAGGTTTTTGATATCCGCCATGGAGTTGCCAGGGAAAATCGCCTTGAGATCCCTGTCGCTGCCAAACAGGATGCGTTCGACATCCGGCGCATTTTGCGCATACATGCTTTGCAGTTTCCTGTAAAAGTCAGCATTGGAGTTGTTGCTTGCCAGATCGTCGCGTAAAAAGCATGCGGTGATGCCGGAGATCTGGGTCAGATATTCATCCCAGATGTTGTATTGCGAGACCTTGGATGAGACACCCTGGAAGTCGCCGTTGAAGCGACAGCCCTGGTATTTTGCACAGTTCTGTTTGCCGCGATTGCGTATTGAAAGCGCGATGATGTTGCGCTCACAGGCGCCATAGGCGTTGCAGCCTCGGTCCAGGTGGCCTTCGAAAATGGCTGTGCGCATGGTGTAGTCGAGGTGCTTGGCCTGTTTGAGGGAATTGCCCGGCCAGCGGCTTTGATTTTTGCCGATAAAACTATCCCATGCCCGTTGCAGGGCGCCGCGGCGGCCGATGACGCGCTTGTTGACGCCCGCGCATTGAGGCGAATTGTGAAAGGCCTGTACGATCGTATCCAGCTCTCCCTTGCCGCTGCTGCCGCTTTTGGCCCTGGCCGGTGGGTCGAAAAATGGAGGCCTGTTTTTCTCGAAGAGTTTGCGGATATTGATGACATGCTTGACGCTGCTGTCACAGTGGTGGTTGGCAACAGTCATGGCTTTACGCTGTTTGACAGTGTCATTGAACTTTTTGACCGAGGCTGGGGTAGCGGTTCCTGAGTCGAGAAGCACCTTGAAACCGACGAACGGAGTGCCGCCGCTGGTGGTCAGCGGTTTGCCATTTTTTATCACCAGGCAGGGGATCAGCGATGTGCCTTGTTTCAAGGTTCCTGCGGACCTGGTCGCTCCCGATTTTGCAAAAGAGTTGATCTCGTAATAGGGGATCTCGAGATTGCCATTGAACTGATATAGGGTCATCACCGGGGTGGCCGGGATGCCGGCAAATATCCGGGGTGCGATCAGCAGCAGCAGGGCGAACAGGGTAACTCTCATACGATTTTTCCCAGGGTGATAAATGACTGAAAAGATGTGACCGTCGATTATATCCTGATAGTTGAGGGTGATGGCAAAACATCCGTGATAATTGATAATTTTTGCAGGTGTTAAGAAGGCAAATAGAGTAGTATCCTGATATCTGAATATGCTGCTTGTGGAGAAACACTGGATGCAATATTTCATCACTCCTTTAATTCTTGTATCACTTCTGATTATATCTCCTGTCGCTGCAGATGAAGAGTCCCGCTATGATGCCGTTAAGGCTCTGGGAAGGCTCAATGGTATCGCCCTGCAATGTAAATATATCGGTCAGGTTTCGCGTATGAAACAGGCTGTTGTAGAGACAGTTCCGAAGGAGCGCAGTTTCGGGCTTGCTTTCGACCAGGCTGCCAACGATAGTTTTCTGGCTTTTATCCAGGAGCAGAGCCCCTGTCCCGGTCCGGCTGGTTTTGAGAACGATGTCTCGCAGCAAATCGAACTTCTGCAGCAGCGTTTTAAAGAGTATTGAACAAAAGCAATTGAGCTTCAACTCTTCTTTCCCAGACTAATTTCCTCTCTTTTATAGATATCACCCTACTATGACCAGATTATTCAGATTGGCGATGCTGTTGATGCTGTGTGCGGCATTTACAGGCGTTTCGGCCAAAGAGCCCTTGCGGGTTGTTACCAGCATCAAGCCGCTCCACTCACTGGTGGCTGGCATCATGCAGGGCGTTGCTGAGCCCCTGTTGTTGATGGATGGTTCTGTGCCGCCGTGGGAACATCGGCCCGATGCCGTTCAGACAGAGGCGCTCGCCAATGCCGATCTCGTCATCTGGAGTGGCGCCGAACTGGAACCCTTGCTTGGTGAGGCAATTGCACAGTTGCCCGACAGTGTCAGCATCATGGAGATGCTGGCCAGCGAAGAGATGAAAGTGCTGCCGGCGCGTGGCACCAAAGAGCTGCGTGATGCCTGGTACTGGCTCGATACCCGTAACATGCTGATCCTGCTGGATGAAATAACCAGGGAGTTAATGCGCCTCGATCCAGCCACCTCGCATAGCTATGAGCGCAATCGCGGCCGCATGCTGGAACCCCTGATCATAATTGATAGGCAGATGGAGTTCGGCTACAAGGATGTGGGCGGCATCCCCGTCTTTTTTTATCATGATACGCATCACTATTTCGAGCAGGCCTATGCCATGAAGGTGGCGGGAACAGTGGCCAGTCCCCCTGCTGCCCCGACAGCTGTAGCTGCGGGGCTGCTTACTCTGAAAAACTGGATTGTCGGGGCGCCGTTCCACTGTCTCTTTACAGAGGCGAGTCTCAGCGAGCCGCATCTTGACCTGCTGCTTGCCGACAGCGGTGTCACCGCAGTCGAACTAGACTCTATCGGCAGCACACTGCCACCCGGTCCGGATCTTTATCTCAACCTGATGCGAAAAAACTTTGGCGCCATCTCTGACTGTGTGAGCGCATTTCAGAAGGGCGGTAAATCCTCATCCCGTGCTGACAGGGCTGCTATCAAAGAGATGCGTTTTTCAGAGAAGTTAAGGCCGGGGTATGTGCTGATGAACCAGTATGGACAAACAGTCACACATGAGGATTTCCCCGCTCAGTTTCAGCTGATTAACTTCGGTTACACATTCTGTCCGGATATTTGTCCGACAACACTCTCAAGTGTGGGTTATGTGATGGAACTGCTTGGGGAGGATGCGCAGCAGGTACAGCCAATTTTCATCTCGGTAGATCCGCAGCGTGATACACCTGATGTACTGAAGCGCTATACCGCCTATTTTTACCCCCGCCTGCTGGGACTCTCGGGTTCTCTGGAGATGACCAGGCGCGTTGCCGAAAAATTCAGGGCGCGTTATGAAAAGGTGGCGGCTAAAGACGGTGACCCGCAACGTTACAGCATGGATCATACCGCCAGCCTCTACCTGCTCGGACGCAACGGAGAGTTTATTACCAAATTTGCCTTTGGTATGCCGCCGGAGGAGGTAGCTGAGCGGCTTCGCGAATATATAAAGGAACCTCTGAATAAGTCCGTGGGAAGGGAAAAGTAAATGCCAGTATGACTTATTGATAATTGACCCTTCCCCCATAGAAAAACTTGCGGGTTGAATCTGTTATCATCATCCTGCTGATTGAAAGTCGTCAAAGCCACTTATAAATAAAGAGGAATCATATGAAACTGAAATCACACATATATCTTGTTCTACTGCTCCTGCTGTTTCCTTTCGCAATGGCCCAGGCTGACAGCTACGAGGATACGATCAAGGTATTCAAAAATGCCGGGGAGAGCGGCAAATTCTTTGATCAAAGCTACGGTCATGCAGTGTTTCCTAATGTCGGCAAAGCCGGGATATTTTTTATCGGCGGCTCGTATGGCAAGGGGAAGGTCTATTTTTCCAATGGTGAGTTTGTTGGCGATGCCAAGGTGTATAAAGGGAATGCGGGTTGGACATTAGGCGGTCAGGTTTTCAGTCAGATTCTGTTTTTCGAGGACAAGCGTGCCTTCGATGAATTTACCAATGGAAATTTTGAGTTTTCTGCTGACGCCAGTGCCGTGGCGGTGACTGCAGGTGCTTCCGCGAGTGCTACGACAGCCGGCAGTTCTGCCGGTATCAGTGGAGGCAGGAATGATGCAAAAACTGTCGGTTCATACTACAAGGGAGTGGCTACCTTTACGGTCGCAAGGGGCGGGCTGATGTACGAAGCAGCCATCGGCGGGCAGAAGTATAAATTTTTCCCCAAGTAATCTGTGCTGGCTCCATCGCGGTCAGAAGGCCGTTCCCACGTTTAGAATACAGCTGTATTCTGTAGGAGTGGTCTTCTGACCGCGATCACGCAGGGGTTATCGAGATATTACATTCATGACTTTGATAGAAACCATCGATTCTCCCTATATTCATGCCGGCAGCGCAGCAAATTTCGAAGCGCTGGCGTTGAAGAATTCAAACCAGGGGCCGGTGCTGGTTAATTTCTGGTCAAGGAAAGCAGGGCCTTGCCTGCGTCAATATCCGGTTCTGGATAAACTCGTCCATGGTTATGACGGACGACTGCTGCTTGTCAATGTTGATGCAGACGCCGAAGTGAAAATTACTGCGGAGTACGGTATTGCCAGTCTGCCGACGCTGAAACTTTTTCGTCACGAAAAAGTCGTTGAAACCCTGCATGGGTATCAATCCGAGGCCGAGTTGATCAACCGCCTGAATCAATATGTGGCGCGGGATTCCGACCAGCGATTAGCCGATGCAATCGCAACATACTCCAGGGGCGATCAGCAGCAGGCGTATGCCAGCATCTCGGATGCTATTGTCAATGACCCTGCCAACCCGCGGCTTCCGGTCGCGCTTTGCAAGTTGCTGAAGCACGAACGGCGCTACTCCGAAGCGCTGACCTTCCTGACATCATTGCCGCAGGAGATCAGTGCGATGAGCGAGGTGAATGCGCTGCGGGATGAGCTGGGTTTTATGCTGATTGCCGATAACATCACTGACGTGGGAGCGTTGATTGAGCAGGTTGAGCATGAATCTGGCGATCTGCAAGCTAAGGTAGAGCTCTCAGCATTCTATATTTTGAACGGTGAGTTTGAACCGGCCCTGCAATTGCTTGTGGATATCATGGAGATCGAGCAGGGCTACCAGGACAATTATGCTCAAAAATCGATGCTGAAGACTTTTAACACCCTTGGCAGTGATCATGATCTGGTAAAGAGATTCAGACCAAACCTGCGGCGTTATACCCATTAGGGCTGGGCTTCATCTGGATTACACGCCTGCCAAAAGCCTCGACCTGCTTCCAGTCCGTAAATTCCACTACGGCATTGCGCTCTGTGGGTCCTCCTGTCATCCACATGATTAGCCGGATCATCTGGCGGTCCGGGAACTTGTATCTCGGGTAGTCAAGCTTTCCTGCAAACACAGCAAGCTCCATGGGTTTCCAGGAGATCTGTTTGAGGAGTATTTTCAGGTATGGATTTGTTTCCGGAGTTCTCTTCTCAGGCTTGCGAGCGACAAGGTTTACCGAGAAAAATGCATTGGACAGGCTGTCGAGCATCCGGGGGTTGTTGTTGATAAAGTTGATAATGAGCGGGCTATGTTTCCCATAACGAACACTGGCCCCGATAATGACCCTGTCAAAATCCTTAAGATTGATGCCTGACTCATGTTCGACAGAGATGAGGGTTGTTTCATCCTCCTGTTGCTCAATGATCTTCTGCAGAAATTGACAGATTTTGATGGTGTGGCCATCTGTTGAAGAGTAGAGAATGAGGGTTCTCATCAAGTATTGATCTTATGTAAAATGCTAGCGAGATCAAGTCTCAGACTGACGATGCATAGGAAAACTCATTTCTCTCGCAAAGGCGCAAAGCTCGCCAAGAAAAACCTTTGCGGTCTTTGCGTCTTGGCGAGAGTCATTTTTGAAATTTGACTCATTTGTAAAGATGTTTGTCACTCAAAGATTACTATTGGAGTTACTCTCTGCCTACTACATTCAGTATGGTGAGGCCGACATCGCTGTCTACAACTTTGAAGCGTGTTACACCGGTCCAGTATCCGCCGAGCGAGACAGTTTCTCCGGCCGGATAACTTCCGACTTTCATATTGTTGGCTAATACCACATAGCTGCCGCTGCCTGGAGGCATCACGAAATAGACCTTGCAGGGGCTTGATATGCAGGTTCCCGAGGAGCCTGCTTCAAGTGTAATCTCTCCAAAATTATTCGTCCCGGATGCAATTGACAGCCCTGAGAAAAGAGTGGCCAGCAATAAGGTAATTGCGGGAAGGGAACTCTTTGTGAAAGACTTCATTTTAAAACTCCGTTGATCGTAGTCGTAAAAACCCATGGAGAAGTCCTGCAGAAGCGGGCTTTTTTAGGCGGTTGTTATCAGGATCTATGCCAACCCAAGCGTGCGCTCGATATGGGCAGTCACCTGTGGATGCAATCTGAGTCCTGATGCAAGCTGCTGCATATAGCGCTGCTCCGCTGCCGTGTCCACCTCGATGGCAAGCAATGAAGCTGCATAGATCTGGGCCGCCATCTCCGGCTTGTTGTCAGCAGAAGCAATAACGCCGTCAAGATCCAGGGGTTTGTTCGCTTCGGCGACAAAAAAATCTTTCTCATCCTGGGTGAGGCCGTCATCATCGAGTTTACCGACGATTTTCTGGACTTCGGCATTATCGATCTTGCCGTCCGCCTTGGTGGCGTTGATCATGGCCTTGACAATGACCTCGGCGTCATTTTCAAGCGCCAGCTCATCATCGTGTGTTTGTGGTTCGGTCAGGGCATGAGGCGGCCGGGAAGGGGATTGTCCGGAGTTTTTAAGCGCAGACATCGCCATCGAGGCGAGCATGGCGAGAAGACCTCCACCAACGGCGCCGCCAGCAGATTTTTTGCCGCCGCCTAGAATTGCTCCTGCAAGTGCGCCCAGGCCGCCAAGGGCAGCTTTGTTATTGCCCAAATTGCCTAGAATGTCACCGAGAGAGCCCCCCGCAGTTGTCTGCTGGCTACTCTCTGGAGAGCTGTTTTTCTGTTGAGAGCCTTTTCCCACGCCAAGATTAGCCAGGATTTCATCCAGGGATGGATCTCCACTGCCGCCGCTCTGTGTGCCGCCTGCTTTTGCGCCGGAAGACATCTTGCCAAGGCTGTCGAACAGGTCACCCAGGGAACCGCCACCGCTTGCCGGTGCATTGCCCGGTTGTGAGCCGGAGGACATTTTTCCGAGACTGCCCAGCAGGTCACCCAGGATACCGCCGCTGTCGCTACCGGCGCCCAGCGCATTGCCTGCTCGTGAGTTACTCGATTGAGACATGCCCTGTTGTATCAATGAACCCAGTATATCTGTAAAACCAGCCATGATTACCACCTTTAGTTATGAGTTATTTGTATGATTATTCTTGCGCATATGCAATTGAGAGAGTGAACCGCAGCGAGGTATTTGTCAACTCAAATTGCGCTTGTTCCAGCGGGCGCCCTGACCTTCCGGCAAACAAAAAAAAGCCCCGCAAAGCGGGGCTTTCTCGAGCTGAAAAACAGGGCGTTGTTACATCATGCCGCCCATGCCTCCCATTCCACCCATCGGATCCATACCGCCACCGCCGGCAGCAGGAGCTTCGTCCTGGGCTTCTTCGGCTACCATCGCTTCGGTGGTGATCATCAGTCCGGAGATCGAGGCCGCGTTTTGCAGTGCAGCACGGGTCACCTTGGTTGGATCGAGGATGCCCATCTCGATCATGTCGCCGAACTTGCCATTGGCGGCGTTGAAACCGTAGTTTCCTTCGCCTTTGGCAACGTCGTTGAGCACAACAGATGCTTCACCGCCTGCATTGGAGACGATCTGGCGCAGTGGTTCTTCCATGGCGCGGCGCGCCAGCTTGATGCCGACGTCCTGGTCATGGTTGTCGCCGCTGAGCTCTGCAATAGCAGTCTGGGCGCGCACCAGCGCAACACCGCCACCTGCGACGATGCCCTCTTCAACGGCAGCGCGGGTTGCATGCAGCGCATCTTCGACGCGCGCTTTCTTCTCTTTCATTTCGACTTCAGTGGCTGCGCCAACCTTGATGACGGCTACGCCGCCGGCCAGTTTGGCAACACGTTCCTGCAGCTTCTCGCGGTCATAGTCAGAAGAGGTCTCTTCGATTTGAGCGCGAACCTGCTCGACGCGGGCCTTGATGTCATCTTCGTTGCCTGCGCCATCGATGATGGTGGTCTCTTCCTTGGTGATGATGATGCGCTTGGCTGAACCGAGTTCATTCAGGGTCGCCTTCTCCAGTGACAGGCCAACCTCTTCAGCGATCACGGTGCCGCC
>JAUXDV010000223.1 GCA_030620735.1 Gammaproteobacteria bacterium | reverse complement strand
AAGCTGGCAAAGGCGCTTGGATTGTCGAAACCGCTGCAGGAGAAGGATTTTGCCGACTGGGAAGAGCTTGTCTATGACAGCTGCACCCTGTGCGGACGCTGTTCGATGGTGTGCCCGGTTGGCAACGATATCACCTACATGATCAGCAAGGAGCGCGAGGGATTCTCCAGAGCGGGCTATGCGCCGGAAGGCCTGAAAGGAGCGACACAACGCGCGCTCGAGATCGGCAGCCCCATGGGAGTGACCCTGAAAACCGTCCTGGCTACATTGGCGCATGTGGAGAAAAATACCGGCCTGAGTGTCCCGGTGGATCAGCAGGGTGCGGATTATATGACGCTCTTCTCATCGATGGAGGTGGTCAACTTCCCCGAATATATCGAGAGCATCGCCCGCATTTTTGATGTGGCAGGTGTTTCATGGACGATCAGCAGCAAGGCATTCGAGGCGACTAACAGCGGCATCCAGATTGGCAACAGCGACAATGCGGCTGAAATTGTGGGTCGTGTTGTCACTGCAGCGGAGGAGCTGGGTGTCAAATATGTCATCAGCCCCGAATGCGGCCACGCTTATACCTCGATTCGCTGGTCTGGACCAAATCTAATCGGCCGTCCCTATACGTTCAAGGTGATCCACATTCTTGAGTTGCTGGAACAGCTGAAACAGCAGGGACGCATCAAGTTCAGCGGAAAAATAGACGAGCCGGTGACATTTCATGATCCCTGCCAGATCGTCCGCCGCGGCGGGGTCGTAGAGCCGCAGCGGGATCTGCTCAACGGCGTCGCCGAAAACTTTGTGGAGATGACCGATCACGGCGTCATGAACTGGTGTTGCGGAGGAGGCGGCGGCGTCAGCGCCAATGAGCGCGCCGATGAGTTGCGAATCAAGGCATTTGACCGCAAACGCAGGCAAATCGAAGAGACCGGAGTAAACACCGTTGTCACTGCCTGCGCCAACTGCCGCATGATGCTGGAGGACGGCATCGAGGAAAACGAGATGGAGACGACGGTTATCGGGTTGACCGAACTGATTGCCGACTATCTTGTTACTGATGCTAATGAGCAATCCGGGGTGAGATGATGTCGACTATCAATAATGATACTGAATTCAGGCGGGCGCTGAAACAGCTGGATCACGGGCAACTGCGTGAAACTGGCGCTGACTTCGTGGCTAGCGTGTTGCATTTGAGTAGTGATAAACGCGTTTCGCATGTGGTTGACGTGGCTAGAAACAGCGATGCTTCTGATGACGAACTACTGGCGGCATACAAGTCTGCCAGGGTGGTGACAGTTGACAGCCGCACCCGCTGCGGCGCTGACTGCAACTGGGAAGAGCAGGCGGCGCACTTTGTTGCGCGCGCATCAGCCGCCATGGTGGCGCCGGAAGGAGTGTGCAAGGCGGCCGATCCCGCATGGCAGGTGGTGATGAGCTGCCGAATGGCGCAAAATTGCGCGCTGATCGCTGCGGATGATGACTCGATCAATGACGAGAGTAACAACCAGTATCGCATCATGAATGACTATTTAGCTTCACAGTAAGTCATATCAATATATCGTAGTTTCTACCACCAACAACCCCACAGGCGAACCGCATCGTTCGCAGTCTGCAGTTGGCAGTTTGCAGGAATTCATGTTGTATTGCCGCCAACTGCAGACTGATGACTGTTCTCAATTGTAAGTTACCCGTCTTTGTGTGATACTTTTTTACACATCCATTTGATTTGGACTCCTGCCCGCCATGACTCGCACGCTGGTACTCGGCATAGGTAATACCCTGCTTTCTGATGAAGGCATTGGTATTCATGTGATCAAGTATCTCGAACATCTGCATCCGCCTTCCGACGGTATTATATATCTGGATGGTGGCACCCTGAGTTTCACCCTCGCGGGCGACATCGAAGACGCCGACAACCTCATCGTGGTGGATGCCGCCCAGCTGGATGATCAGCCTGGAGCTGTGCAATGCATGACAGGCTCCAGCATGGACCACTTCCTCGGTACTGCCAAACGCAGCGTACACGAAGTGGGGCTGCTGGATCTGCTGGATATTGCCCGGCTCACCGAGACTCTGCCTGAAAACCGCGCCCTGGTCGGCATTCAACCGGATATCATCGACTGGGGTGAGCAGCCCACGGCTGCAGTATTCTCCGCCATCCCCGTCGCAGCAAATCATATCAACGACCTCATTGCTGCCTGGCATCAGCCTGATAACCAGGACCAGCAATCTCCGGAGGCGGCATGAATTCCATGGATAGCAGCCTGAAAGTCGAGATAGGCGAATATCACAGCGGCAATATTCCCCCTCTGCTGCATGAGATTCGCCACGCCTTGCGCAACCTGCTGGATAACGGCGAAACTACCACCATCGATTTGCGCGGCCTGCCCATGGCGCCTGGCGAACAGCAGCAGCTGCTGGATATTCTGGGTAAGGGAGAGGTCGGCGCCCACCTGGATGCGCTGGGCAAGAGTGAAATCACAGAGTCAAGCTACGCCGGCGTGTGGCTGATTATCCACTATAATAGTAACCATGAGGTGATGGGGAAATTTATCGAAATCACCCGCGTGCCTGCCATACTGAAAGCGCAGACCGCTGACATGGAGGAGTCGCTGGCTGCATTGCAAATGAAGTTGGAGGAGATCTGACATTATGAACCATAACAAACCCCTGGGTCAGGCGTTAAGGGAGCAAGGCGTCAGCCGACGCGGCTTTCTGAAATTTTGCGCCACCACGGCGTCATTGATGGCGCTGCCGCCGTCGATGGTTCCCGCCATCGCTAAAGCGCTGGAGAGCGCCAGGCGTCCATCGGTGATCTGGCTCTCGTTTCAGGAGTGCACCGGCTGCACCGAGTCACTGACCCGCTCCCATGCCCCCACACTGGAAGGACTCATCTTCGACAACATATCGCTGGACTACCACCACACCCTGCAGGCGGCGGCTGGTCACGCTGCGGAAGCCGCCAGGAAGGCGGCCATGGAGGAGAACAGGGGCAAGTATCTGCTGGTGGTGGATGGTTCCATTCCACTGGGCAATCCCGGCTACTCCACCATCGCCGGAATCAGCAACCTGGAGATGCTCAAGGAGGTGGCGGAACACGCGGCGGCCATCATTGCTGTAGGCACCTGCGCCGCCTATGGCGGCCTGCCCCATGCCAATCCCAACCCGACCGGTGCTGTCTCGGTAGAAGAGATTATCAAAGACAAGCCGATTGTGAATGTGCCGGGTTGCCCGCCAATTCCGGTCGTTATCACCGGGGTGCTGGCGCATTTCCTCACCTTTGGCAAGCTGCCGGAACTGGATCATCTGGGCCGTCCACTGGCCTTTTATGGCAACAACATTCATGATCGCTGCTATCGGAGACCTTTTTATGACAAGGGTCTGTTCGCCAACACATTTGACGACGAAGGCGCCAGAAAGGGGTGGTGTCTGTTTAAACTGGGCTGCAAGGGGCCTGTAACCTATAACGCCTGCGCCACGATCAAGTGGAATGACGGCACCAGCTTCCCCATCGAGGCGGGCCATGGCTGCCTGGGTTGCTCGGAGCCGAATTTTTGGGATATGGGGGGTTTTTACAATGCGCTCTCTGAATCCACCATGAACCTCAGCAGGACTGCAGCCGTGGGTATTGCCGTTGGCGCTGCTGCCGGTGCTGCAAGCGGCCTGCTCAACAGGCGGAAAAAGAGCAAGGCCGAGGCGGCGCATGAAACCGTGACCGTAAAAGACTTGCAGCGGGAGGAGAAATCATGAACTCAGCT
>JAUXDV010000071.1 GCA_030620735.1 Gammaproteobacteria bacterium | reverse complement strand
GTCAGCAGCTTTGTCGGGGCTATGACGAAGTTCGGCATCCTCATCAACTCGATCCTGGCGGCACTGAACCTGTTGCCTCTGCTGCCGCTGGATGGCGGGCGCATACTCAACTCCTGGCTACCAGTGAAACTGTCACTGGCATTTGAGAAAATCGAGCCCTATGGCCTGTTCATTATCATGGGACTGATGTTTACCGGCATCCTGAGTCCTCTGCTTATGGCTATGATGCATTTCATCAATCGCATCATTTTTACACTCATTGGTTTGAACTAAAGAATTTATGGATTTCGACATCTCTCTGAACAAAATCGCATCCCAGCATGCACGGGTGCTCTCCGGCATGCGTCCGACCGGGCAGTTGCACCTGGGCCACTATCACGGTGTCCTGAAAAACTGGGTGGCGCTGCAGCACGAATACCGCTGCTTCTTTTTTGTCGCCGACTGGCATGCGTTGACCACGCACTACGACGATCCGACAGGGATTCCTCAAAGCACCCACGAGATGGTGATTGACTGGCTTGCCGCCGGTGTCAATCCCAACGAGGCGACCATCTTTATACAGTCGCGCGTTCCCGAACATGCTGAACTGCATCTGCTGTTATCGATGATCACGCCGCTGGGGTGGCTCGAACGCGTACCCAGCTACAAGGATCAGCAGGAGAAATTGAAAGAGCGTGATCTTGCGACTTACGGGTTTCTTGGTTATCCACTGCTGCAGAGCGCCGATATCCTGCTCTACAGATCCGGCCTGGTTCCGGTTGGTGAAGACCAGGTCTCTCACGTGGAACTGACACGTGAGGTCGCGCGTCGTTTCAACCATATCTATGGACGTGAAACCGATTTCGCCGCCAAGGCGGAAGCGGCAATGAGAAAGATGGGGAAGAAGAACGCAAGGCTTTATCAGCGTTATCGCAATGCCTGGCAGGAGCAGGGGGATGATGAAGCGCTCTCTGCAGGCAGGGCTTTGCTGGGGGGACAGCAAAACATCACCGTTGCCGACAAGGATCGCCTCTATGGCTATCTGGAAGGCGGCGGCAAGGTGATTCTTCCGGAGCCGCAGCCGCTGTTGACCAAAGCGTCAAAAATGCCGGGGCTTGATGGACAGAAAATGTCGAAATCCTATGGCAATACAATCTCTCTGCGCTCTGATGCCGATGAACTCAGCAAGCAGCTGCGCACCATGCCGACGGATCCGGCGCGCGTACGCCGCACGGATCCCGGTGATCCTGCAAAGTGCCCGGTATGGCAATTTCATGAGATCTATTCGGATGAAAGTATGCGTGAGTGGGTGCAGCAGGGATGCAAATCAGCATCTATCGGTTGTGTTGACTGCAAGCAGCCGGTCATCGATGCTGTGCTCGAGGAGCTGCGCCCCATGCAGGAACGCGCCAGAGAGTTCGAGGAGCAGCCGGATGTGGTGCGCAACATCATCAATGAAGGCTGTGAAACTGCGCGGGAAGAGGCGCGTGAAACCATGGATATCGTCAGGCATGTAATGTCGCTGGAGATGATCTGAGGTGGAGCACAAGACTCCCCTGCAGCAACAGGAGTTGCATTTTGCAATAGTGCAGGGAGAGCCGCTGCTCGAGCCGCCTAAAGACCTCTATATCCCGCCTGATGCGCTGGAGGTCTTTCTCGAGGCTTTCGAAGGCCCCCTTGATCTGCTGTTGTACCTGATCCGTAAACAGAACCTCGATATCCTCGATATTCCGATTGCCGATATCACACGGCAATATGTTGATTATATCGCCCTGATGGAGAATATGCGGCTGGAACTTGCCGCCGAGTATCTGGTGATGGCGGCCATGCTGGCCGAGATCAAATCACGTATGCTGCTTCCCCGTCCCAGACACGAGGATGAGGAGGAGGGCGATCCCAGGGCGGAACTGGTACGGCGTCTGCAGGAGTATGAGCGTTTTCAACAGGCTGCCGCAGATATTGACGAACTGCCGAGAATGGAGCGCGACCTGCATCAGGTCGAGGTTGTTGTTCCGCATAAACAGAGTGAACACCCGTTGCCTGATGTGGATTTGAAAGAGTTGCTGTTTGCCTTTCACGAAGTGATGCGGCGCGCCGACCTCTTCAGCAGCCACCAGATAGAGCGGGAGGTGCTTAGCGTGCGTGAACGCATGTCAAATGTGCTCGCCAGCGTCCGCTCAACCGGGTTTACTGATTTTACCGAGCTGTTCGAGATGAGAGAGGGCCGCATGGGCGTTGTGGTCACCTTTATGGCTATTCTTGAGTTGATCAAGGAGACCCTGATTGAACTTGTTCAGGTTGACTCCTTCGGTGTTATTCATGTCAAGGCCAGCAACCTCTCTGAGAATGAACAGAGAATGAATCGAGAATGAATAGTCAAAAAATCTGCAATATTGTCGAGGCGGCATTGCTCGCAGCAGGAAAACCACTGAGTCTCGAACGCCTGTTGCTGTTGTTTGCGGAAGATGAACAGCCGCATCGGCAACAGCTTGACGAGGCACTTGAGCAGTTGCAGCAACTCTATCTGCAGCGCGGAGTTGATGTGGTGGAGGTGAGCAGCGGCTGGCGTATCCAGGTGCGCAAGGAGTATTCCCCCTGGATTTCACGCCTGTGGGATGAGAAGCCGGCGCGTTACTCCCGCGCTTTGCTGGAGACGCTCTCTCTGATCGCCTACAGGCAGCCGTTAACCCGCGGAGAAATTGAAGATGTGCGTGGTGTAGCAGTCAGCACCAATATTATCAAGACGCTGTCCGAGAGAGAGTGGATTCGCGTGGTGGGTAAACGTGATGTTCCGGGGCGGCCGTCACTCTATGCAACTACGCGGGAATTCCTCGACTACTTTGGCCTGAAAGGGCTTGATGATCTACCGCCGCTTGCTGAAATCCGTGAGTTTGATGTGATCAATCCGGAGCTTGATCTGCCTGATCCTGAAATAGAGCGGCCGACAGATGCACAGAATGAGTCACTGCAGCATCAAGATGAAGGGCAACTACTGCAATGATATCGAAACAGCGTATACAAAAAGTGCTTGCGAACGCCGGCCTGGGATCACGGCGCGCCATTGAGCAGTGGATTCGTGACGGGCGCATCACTGTCAATGGTGCACCGGCTCAGCTTGGAGACCGGATCAACGACGAGGATCACGTCAAGGTTGATGGCCGTTCAGTAAGTAACAAACGCCTTCAACAGGATGCATACCATATCATCATCTACAACAAACCAGAGGGTGAAATTGTCACCCGGCGTGATGATTCGGGACGCCCAACGGTGTTTCACAAGATGCCAATACTTGCCAAGGGACGCTGGATTGCCGTTGGCCGGCTCGATATCAACAGCTCCGGATTGCTCATACTGACGACCCATGGCGAGCTGGCCAACCGTCTCATGCACCCATCCACGCAAATCGAACGTGAATATGCCGTGCGTGTGCATGGCCGTGTGTCGGATGCAATGCTGCAGCAGCTGGTCAATGGCATCGAGCTGGATGATGGGCCTGCAAGGTTCGAGGATATCGTCGAGTCGGGCGGCGAGGGATCGAATCGCTGGTACCACGTAGTCATCATGGAGGGACGCAAGCGCGAAATCCGGCGTATGTGGGAGGCTGTCGGCGCCTGGGTGAATCGCCTCAAACGGGTGCGTTTCGGTCCGGTGATTCTCGACAGCAGCGTCAAGGTGGGACAGTGGCGTTCACTCAAGCCGGCAGAGAGCCTGGAATTGCTGGAGATGGCCGGACTAAAGGACGTAACAATTGCACCGCTAGAGTATCGAAAAAGTAGACGAGGCAGGAGTTAGGTGGGTAGGTGATTAGGTTTTAGGTGAAAACATAACACCTAACACCTAAACCTAAAACTCCCCCATTTCATGCGATAATGTGTAGCCGATTTAATGTATTTCAGTGAAAATCCCAGATGAGCTTGCGTAGCGGTAATTTCGCCGCACTGATCCCGTACGTTGTGATTGCGTTTCTGCTGCTATTGATTGCCGCGCAGCTGGCGAAATTGACATGGACGATGTTTGACAGCACAAGGGTTGAACCCGGGCTGGGAGGTGAAGCTGTTTCTGCCCGGAAATTGCCCGGCAATACAACCATCGACTGGAATTCGATAGCGCTGTTCGGCAAAGCGGATGTGGTCACAAAGGCAGCTGCCATAAAGCCGAAAATTAAAAAACCTAAAAATCCCGGCGCATTGCAGAAACTGGATGTCACGCTCATCGGAGTCATGCTCTCCTCAAGGCCGAAAAACTCTTATATCAGCATCAGGGAGAAAGGCGAGACCAGGGTTCTGAAAAATGGAGCAGAGATCAAGGATGGCGTTGTCATTAAATCAATTCAGCCGAGGGCTTTCATTGCTTCGGATGGCAGTACAGAGAAAGTTTTCTACCTGATTCCCGCCGATCAGCTCAGGGCAAAAGATCGGGAAGCGGGATTGCCTCAGGAGATAAAAAGGCAGGAGTCTGCGCCATTCACTGCGGGAAAGGGGGCAGAGGCAATCTCACATCAGGTTGATGAAGAGACGAAGCTGAAACTGGCGCAGTACAGGCAGGAACTCGCGGAAAATCCGCTCTCCCTGGTGGATAAGGTCAAAGCCTCACCGGTGCAGCGCGATGGTGAACTGTACGGTTATCGCCTGCGGCATGGAAAGGATCGCAAGCTGCTCACGAGTGTTGGTCTCAGAGCGGGAGATATCCTGCTGGATGTCAATGGCATCCCCATCACGGATCCGGGGCAGTTAAGTGATGTGATGGAGTCTCTGGCGTCGGGTAACATGATAGACATGAAAATTGAGCGCGGTGGCAAACTGCGTGATTTGAATGTAGTAGTGGAGTAAATGAATTGATGAGACGATTTCTCATATTGCTGGCTGTAATCCTGTTATCCACGGCACCGGGAGGGGCTGTGCTGGCCGAAGAACTGGTCACGATCAACTTCAAGGATACTGACATCCGCGAGGTTGCTGAAATGGTCTCCAAGGTGACCGGCAGGAACTTTCTGGTCGATCCGCGCGTCAAGGGCAAGGTGACGGTGATCTCGGCGGAGCCCATCGATGGTAAACAGCTTTACTCGACCTTTCTGACAATTTTGAAGACACACGGTTTTATTGCCGTCGATGAAGGAGAGCTGGTGCAAATTCTTCCGGCCAGCGGAGAGCGTGAACACGCCACCTTCAGTGAGAGTGTGCGCTCTGAAATATCCAATCATGAAGTCGAAGTTCAGGTCATTCCGATCAAACATGTCCCGGCCGTACAGATGGTTCCGATTCTGCGCCCCCTGGTGGAGAAGGAGGGACATCTGGCGGCGCATGCCAACTCCAACAGTCTGATTGTTGCAGCAAGCCGCCGCACCATCAACAAGATCCACGACATGCTCGATACCCTGGATCAGGCCGCAGAATCGCAGATCGACACCATTAAACTGCATCATGCAGACGCAACGGAGATTGTCAAAACATTGCAGACACTGGTCACTGCAGGAACCGCAGCAGGGGGTAAAGGAGCAGGTAGAAAGGGTGGAAGCAAACTGGTGGCCGATACCCGCACGAATTCAATACTGGTCTCCGGCAACAAGGGTTTTAGGGAGAAGATTGCGCGTATCGTCAGGCGTCTCGATTCGCAGGTCAGGGATACCAGGAATATCCATGTCGTCAGCCTGAGGTTTGCCAATGCAGCAGATCTGGCGCCGATCATCGAGAAGCTGGCATCAGAGCGAAGCTCCCCGGCGGCTGCTGCTGTGAAGGGGAAACCAGGTAGTGCAAACAGTCAATTGACATCGGTGCAGGCCGATGAGCAGACCAATAGTCTGATTATCACCGCCCGCCCGGACAAGATGCGCGACTTGCGCAGCATTATCAGCAAGCTGGATGTGCGGCGCTCGCAGGTGCTTGTTGAAGTCATTATTGCCGAGTTGTTCCGTGTCAAGGATGCCGAACTTGGCATTCAGTGGATTGGCGCCAACAATGATCTGCTTGATGCCGCTGGCGGCATTATAGATAATGGTGATGTTAATGCGGATGATTCGGGGTTCAAGCAGTTTTCACAACTGGGCGTCGGTTCGATTGCAGGCTTGGTCAGCGGCGGTGATTACTCCTTTCTTGCCCTGTTGAGTGCGCTCGACAACGATTCGGACGTCAACATCCTCTCCACCCCGAGCCTGTTGACGATGGATAACGAAGAGGCGGAGATCACCGTAGGCCAGGAGGTGCCTTTTGTGACCGGCTCATATACCGGTGTAGGAGACTCTCTCCCGAGCAATCCGTTCCAGACGGTCGAACGTAAAAATGTTGGACTGACCCTGAAAATTACGCCGCAGATCAATGATGGCGACGCCGTCAAGCTGACCATCGATCAGGAGATCTCCAACATCAATCGACAGCAAACGGAGAGCTTGGGCCGCGGCGAGATCATCACCAACCAGCGCACCATTAAAACCAGCGTGATCGTCAATAATAAAAGCATCCTGGTGCTGGGCGGGTTGATCGATGACGTGGTGACAGAGACGGAGCAGCGCGTCCCTTTTATTGGCGATATTCCGATATTGGGAGAGGCTTTCACGCATCGTGGCACTAACAAAACCAAACGCAACCTGATGCTCTTCATTCAGCCGACAATTCTACGCAATAACAGTCAGAACCTGCATGCAACCGGAAAACGTTATCGTCAGATGCGTGAGGCTCAGTTGGACGTGTACCAGAAAGGCGTTCCCTTGATCGGGGAGGCAAGTCAGCCGCTGTTGAAACCACGCGACAACAGGGGGCATGTTATCGAGGATACGAGAATGATTCCACCGGCGGAGCAGCCTGTCTACATCGAAGAGCAGGAATTCGAAGTCTGGACTCACTGATGGAAGAGCAAATTACAGCGGATTCTGTTGTTGTCGATCTGGTAAATAGTGCAGCAGTTGATGAAAGCCGGCAACAGAAGCATCTCCCCTACACCTTCTCACGCCGCTATGGCCTCATCCTGGATCAACAGGATGAACAGCTGGTGGTCGTTGCGCGTCCGGACTACACACCGCGCTATTTTACGGAAGTACGGCGATTTCTCGGCAGGGCAGTGCCGCTGCATGTCGTTGAAGAGGAGAAATTCAACCGCCTGCTGCAGACTCAGCAGGAGGAGAATGCGACATCGGCAATGAGTGATGTGCAGGGTTTGGGCTCTGAGCTTGACCTGCATCGCCTGGTTGACGAGATTCAGGAGCCGGAGGATCTGCTGGAGAGTGCGGACGACGCTCCTATCATTCGCCTTATCAATGCATTGTTGACCGAAGCGATTCGCAACAACGCCTCTGATATTCATATCGAACCCTATGAAAGCAGACTGCGCATCCGTTTTCGCGTCGATGGTTCTCTCAAAGAGGTGCTGCAGCCGGAGCGCAAACTGGCGCTGCCGATTATCTCGCGCATCAAGGTGATGGCAAAACTGGATATTGCCGAGAAACGCCTGCCGCAGGATGGGCGCATCTCTCTGAAACTGGGCGGCAGGGCAGTGGATGTGCGGGTTTCAACCATCCCCTCTGCAAATGCCGAGAAGGTGGTGATGCGTCTGCTGGACAAACAGGCGGGAAGACTAGAATTAAAACACCTCGGTATGCCTGAAGATATCCGCGGCCGTATCGAGATGGAAATCCAGCAGCCTCACGGCATCCTGTTGGTAACAGGTCCGACCGGCTCGGGTAAAACCACCAGCCTGTATGCCATGCTTGGCAACCTCAATGACCAGGTACGCAACATCATGACGGTCGAGGATCCGATCGAATACTATATCGACGGCATCAACCAGACGCAGGTCAACAGCAGCATCGGCATGACGTTTGCCGCCGGCTTGCGCTCCATTCTTCGTCAGGACCCGGATGTCATCATGGTCGGTGAGATCCGCGACCTGGAGACCGCCGAGATCGCCGTACAATCGAGTCTCACCGGGCACATGGTCTTTTCAACCCTGCACACCAATACAGCCATTGGCGCCATTACACGTATGCGTGATATGGGGATCGAGCCTTTTCTGCTCTCATCGAGTCTCAACGCCGTCATGGCGCAAAGACTGGTGCGTCTTCTGTGCGAAGAGTGCAAGGAGGAGAGCGTTGCCGATGAAGCGGAGTGCCATCTCATGGGGATTGATATTGCCGACGCCCCTCTTATCTACAAGGCCAAAGGGTGTCGCAGCTGCGCTTACAGCGGTTATTACGGGCGCACGGGGATTTACGAATTTATTCATATCGATCGTACTCTGCAGCGCCTGATCCACTCCCAGGCCAGTGAGCAGGAGATGCAGGAACACATTCGCAGTAAAAGCGACACCCTCCAGCAGATGGGTCTATCTCTGGTGCTGGAAGGCCGCACATCCCTGGATGAAGTCGTGCGTGTTGCCGGACTTGAAGAAGACGACGCTCAAGGGGAAGCCTAGTGCTCCATCAAGGTTGGTTTGATGGGTTCAGCGTTACAGTGGTGCTTCGCAACAAGGCGCAGCTTGCAGGTAATGGCCATAGTCCTTGCCAAAAGCTGAAACGCAGTGGCGGAGCACCACTGCAACGCCCGA
>JAUXDV010000327.1 GCA_030620735.1 Gammaproteobacteria bacterium | reverse complement strand
GTATCAATCTCAAAGCTGAATTGGCTCTCTGCGATCTCAAGCTTGAAGTGCTTGGCCATCTTGTATTTGTTGATCACCCTGCCAATGCGCACCCCGATCTTCTCTGCATCTTTGAGGTAGCCTCGCTCGATCATTCCCTGAACCTGCACCAACTCCTCGCTTGTCGCTTTCAATAAATCCTCCCGCTTGTGTTTGCGCCGGTGCGCCAGTTCAGGATTGCGGCAGGCAACCAGCTTCTCTCCCGGAAAGTCAGGATGTGTCAATTCGAAGAGATTACGTTCATCAAACAGCGTCGGCTGAATCGCTTGCGCGTCCATCAACTTGCGGATAGCCCCTGTCTTCAGCGCAGTGATCCACTCCACCCCTTCCTGTCCTTTGAGCTCATCGACCTGCTTCTGAGAGATCATGCCGCGATCTCCCACCAGCACAACGGACTTCAGGTTGAATGCGCGCTGCAGGCGTTCGACCTGGGGCATCAGAGTTTTGGGATCCGTGGTGTTTCCGGAGAAGGCCGAGATAGAGACAGGGCGTCCCCTGTCATCGGTCAGTAAACCGTAGTTGACCTGCAGTTTGCCCTTCTTCTGGTCGCGGCTGTAGCCCCGTGCCGCCAGCGGGCATTTCTCTCCTTCGAAATAGCTCGACGAGAGGTCATAGAGCACCCGGCCGCCCTCCTGCAAATGGCGTGCAGCCAGCCGCTTCTCGATGGCGTCCTGGCGCTCATAGAGCCAGTCCATTGCTGCGTACAGCGCTTCGTCATCCGCCTCTTCAACGCCAAGCAATTCACCCAGGGTGGTGTTTCCCCAATCGCGTGTCAGAGCTAGTTTGCTCTGTGGGCAGAGAATCCGGGATGCGATCATGGCGACGACCAGATCACGCTCTTTAGAGCGCCGACTGCCAATAATTTTGTCCAGTCCCAGTCGTCTGATCGTCACAAGCACAGCATCCACATGACCATGTGCCGGGGAGCGCAAAATATCGAAATAATCTTCGGGGTTAACCAGTTTCTCGCCTTTGAGAATCCGTCGGATAGATTCAGCCTGTGCGATAGAGAGGCTGGAGAGATTGGCGATGGTGCGCTTGATGGTCTTTTTGCCCTGGCGGGTGGATTCACGCAGGAGGATGGCGGGAGGGGATTTGCGATTTGGAACGATATCAATGTACATGGACGTACTTTACAGTATTGCCAATAGAATAGCAACACATAACCTTGTATTTACATGGGCGCACTTATGCGCCAATAAAGCAGGATTATGGCAAATGTTCTATGAATATCAGGAGGTTGGAGTGTAGATAAGAACGATTCTTAAAGGAACTTCAGATTAGAACATTGATGTTGTAGGCATCATATATCCTGTTTTGTAAATTGTCTGAGTCTACTCTTCAAGCAACGATTCAGTACCCGCCAGGTCGTCACAGTTTGCGGGCGCCTCTTCCGGAAATCGCCGTGAATAGTTGCCTGTTCAGCTCTATTTTTCAGCCCACTTCATCTTGAGTTTTCGATGGTGTGCTGCACAATCGCGCAGATACAGATTGATCAGTGTTTGATAAGGAATACCTGACTCCTCAGCCATATCCTTAAAATAGGTCACGCTATCCCGGTCCAACCGCATCGTAATAGGTTGTTTTAAATACTTAATGAAAGGATTCTTTCGCCCCTTCATTTTTGAAAAATCGTAGTGTTCTCTCATTTTCTCTGCTCCCGGTAAGCTCGCTCCTCGCCCTTGTCTGCTTTCCTGGCCGAGATAATACGAACTACAGTTTCACTTTCTCTAAAACAATGGCAAACAACGAGGACTTGCGGCTTTAAACTGATACCGAGCAAGATAAAACGATCCTCCTCATCTGAATGGTCGGGATCGTAGAATTGAATAGCACCCTCATCGTAGAAAGCGCCTCGAGCCTCCTCAAAAGAGACGCCGTGCTTTTTTATGTTCGCCGTTTCCTTGCTTTTATCCCACTCGAACTCAAGTCCTTTCATATGTACAGTGTACTTATATGTATGGGAGTTGCAAGCGTATTCGATCTCCAGCTGGGTGCTACATGCACCTCCTGGGAGGCGGCTTCGACCAGGCCGTCTTCTGAATATTCATAA
>JAUXDV010000107.1 GCA_030620735.1 Gammaproteobacteria bacterium | reverse complement strand
ACAGCATCCTCGATGGACTTGACGCTAAGACCGGCAGCTTCAGCCTTGTGCGCAGATGTAGAGTCCGGACGCAGGCCAACAGTGACATCAACGCCGGACTCCTTGAGGTTGTTCGCATGTGCATGGCCCTGTGAGCCATATCCAATGATGGTGACCTTTTTTCCCCGGATGAGAGAGAGATCGCAGTCTTTGTCGTAATAAACGTTAATTGCCATTGTTTTACCTAGAGAGGTTTTAAGTTTTAAGTTTTAAGTTTTAAGTTTTACAGCGTCAGTGATTTGACGCCGCGCGCTATGCCGCTGACGCCTGTCCTGACGACCTCGATGACGTGGTCCTCGGGAATGACATGAACGAAGGCGTCCAGCTTGTCGCTGTCACCTGTCATCTCTATCACGTAACTGTTGTCACTGACATCGATAATCTTGCCGCGAAAAATCTCCGCAAGACGCTTGATCTCTTCGCGCATCTCTTTTTCTGCACGCACCTTGATGAGCATCATTTCACGTTCAATATGAACACCTTCAGAGAGATCCATCAACTTGACCACATCGATCAACTTGTTGAGCTGCTTGGTGATCTGTTCGAAGACACTTTCGCTGCATGTCGTCACCAGCGTCATGCGCGACAGTGAAGGATCATCAGTCGGGGCGACGCAGAGGGACTCGATGTTGAAACCACGCGCACTGAACAGAGCAGAGACATTCGACAGCGCACCGGCTTCATTCTCCATCAGGAGAGAGATTATGTGGCGCTTCATCGTTGATCTCCCTGCTTCGATGCCGGAGACATCGCCATTACATGATGCCCCTTGCCTGCCTCGATCATCGGATAGACATTTTCAGTCGGATCAATCAGGATATCCAGAAACACCAGCTCATCCTTGCGATCGAAAGCCTCCTGCATGGCGGCCTCCAGATCTGACGGCTTGGTGACGCGCATACCGACATGGCCGAAACTCTTCGTCAATTCAACGAAGTCAGGCAGGGCATCCACATAGGAGTGTGAATAGCGCCCCTCATAAAACATCTCCTGCCATTGACGCACCATGCCCATATAGCCGTTGTTCATCAACATAATCTTGATCGGGAGACCATGCTGCTTGCAGGTTGCCAGTTCCTGGATGCACATCAGGATACTTGCCTCCCCGGTCACGCATGCAACCTGCTTGTCAGGATGCGCCATCTGCACTCCCATAGCGGCAGGCAGGCCAAACCCCATGGTGCCGAGACCGCCGGAGTTGATCCAGCGGCGCGGCTTGTCAAATTTATAAAACTGCGCGGCAAACATCTGGTGCTGCCCGACATCCGAAGTCAGGTAGAGGTCGCCGCCTGTCACCTTGTGCAGTGTCTCGATCGCAAACTGCGGCTTGATAACCTCATCACTCTGCTCATAGCGCAGGCAGCCCAGACCTCGCCACGCCTCGATGCGTTCCCACCACGAGGTGAGGCCGTCATTATCGATTTTCCTGTCGCCTTCGCGGATGATGCGCAGCATATCATTCAGCACATCCTTGACGGACCCGACGATGGGAATATCGACACGCACATTTTTAGAGATCGAGGAGGGGTCGATATCGATATGGATGATCTTCGCCTGCGGGCAAAAATGGGCAATGTGTCCGGTTACACGATCATCAAAACGCGCACCGATGGCAATCAGCACATCGGCCTCGTGCATCGCCATGTTGGCCTCGTAGTTGCCGTGCATACCCAGCATGCCCAGAAACTGTGAATCTGAGGCTGGATAGGCGCCAAGACCCATCAGGGTACTGGTAACAGGAATGCCCAACTCTCTTGCGAGGTCAATCAGCGAACCGCTGGAATTATCGATCACAACGCCGCCGCCGCTGTAGATAATCGGGCGTTTGGCATTGTAGATCAGATCGACTGCCTTTTTGATCTGTCCCAGATGACCCTTCTTGACCGGGCTGTATGAGCGCATTTTCAGGTTGCGCGGGTATTCGTAAGGTATCTTGACCGAAGGGTCGGTGATATCTTTTGGAATATCCACCACCACCGGACCGGGGCGGCCGGTGGTCGCTATATAAAACGCCTTGCGCATGGTTTCTGCAAGGTCTTCAACGCGTTTCACCAGAAAAGTATGTTTTGAGCAGGGCCGGCTGATGCCGGTGGTATCAACCTCCTGGAAAGCGTCTGTGCCGATCAACGCTGAAGGAACCTGCCCTGTCAGCACAACCATAGGAATCGAATCCAGATGCGCCGTGGCGATGCCGGTGATCGCATTAGTCGCCCCCGGCCCGGATGTCACCAGCACCACGCCGGGTTTGCCGGTCGAGCGCGCATAGCCATCCGCTGCATGGGTAGCTCCCTGCTCATGGCGTACAAGCACATGATGGATATCATCCTGCTGGAACAGCGCGTCATAGATATGCAGCACCGATCCGCCGGGATAGCCAAAAATAGTCTCAACACCTTCGTCCTTCAACGCCTGGACGACGATCTCAGCACCACTGAGTTCCACTTAGCCAAAACCTCCGGATAAAGAGTCCTGACAGCCGTCATTTCAAAACAACAACCGCGAGCCAGGAACCCCATCAAAAATGGTCAGATATTCAATCGGCTGAAATTACTGTCAAATGATCAAAAGGTCAAGGTTTTTCACAACTCATTGACATTTATTCCATCGGGTTTTTTTTATTGCAAGGAGTTGTCCATTATATTGACAGTGAATTGAACCTTTACATATTTGGCTAATATTGCATCTTTTGCTATATTCCATCGCCATGAACGTCCTCTCCCTTCAGCAATCACTCCAGCGCCTGCATAACAACCGCATCTTTGAACTTGTTGTCGTTGCCATCATCATCTTCTCGGCGCTGGTGATAGGCGTCAAAACCTATGACATCTCACCAAAATTCCTGACCCTCATGCATTGGCTGGATGTTGGCGTCACGCTGTTTTTCCTGCTGGAGATCAGCATCCGGTTTATTGCCGAAGAGCGTAAAAGAGATTTTTTCAAAAGCGGCTGGAACATCTTCGACGCACTCATCGTCATCTTCAGCCTCATGCCTGTCCAGGACAGCGAGATGGCGTTTATCGGCCGTCTGATCAGAATTTTCCGGGTGCTGCGGATGGTTTCCATCATCCCGGAACTGCGTATCCTGCTCAATTCGCTGATCAAGGCACTGCCCCAGCTCGGCTACGTGCTACTGCTGATGTTTATCATCTTTTATATCTATGCAGCAATTGGCTCCTCATTTTTCCATGAAATCAATGATGATCTCTGGGGCGATATTCTGGTAGCGCTGCTCACCCTGTTCCGGGTCATGACTTTTGAAGACTGGACCGACGTCATGTACGAAACCATGGCTGTCTACCCACTTAGCTGGCTTTACTATCTCAGCTTTATCTTTATTACCGCCTTCGCTTTTCTGAATATGGTGATCGGCATCGTTGTCAATGTCATGAATGAGGAGCATGAACGCGCGCGTGAAGCAGAAAAACCTGAACCGACAGTGACCCTCGAGCAGCTGCAACTGGAGATACGGGAGCTAAAAGCGATGCTGCAGACAAACCAGTAGTATCAATCCACTGCGGGTGACAAGACCGGCCTTGTTTACTCACCCGGCACTATGGTGGAGGGATGCACTACCGCTTCTACCACCATGCCGGTCTCTTAAATGACCACGAATGGACACAAATTACAGAGTAAAGGATTCTACTACTCGGATGCTTTGGCAATCATCTCTCAGGAGATGGGGCATTTCCGGCCGGAAATCACGGAAGTGTATTTGCGGTAGTGATGATGCAAAGTGCAACTGTTTCATCGTGTCCACAAGACAAAGAATCCGAGAATGAAACAGCCGACCAACCAAAAGACAATAATTTCTCCACTTCCCGTGAAGGCAGAACTGATTGCATGACCGGCTTCACCTGAGCTCATTTTGCCTTTTAGTATTGAACTTGTCGCTACCCAATAGCCAATATGCCAAATGGCCATCACTGCATTGAAGCCCCAGAAGAGAACGAGTGCCATTCGACTGACTTTCTCACTTGTATTCTTTTTGAGAACAGATTTACAGTAGGCACAAATCTGTAATCTTTTTGGAATGAACTTCCCGCATTTATCGCATTCTTGTAACTTCACGCTTTTTCCTCTCGCCCCTTAAACCTCATCCCTTGCCCCTTGCCCTTAAGCCCTTGCCCATTATAACCCTGCCCCCTTAAACAGTGCTACAATCCCTCGTCACAACTTCTCAATAACCCCGTGCATTGAATAAATTTTGTTAAAACAGATGTCATTGCGAGGAGCCGAAGGCGACGCGGCAATCTGGTTTGAAGATTGCCACGGTCGCTTATGCTCCCTCGCAATGACAGTACTCACACGGACTTTTTGAGAAGTTCCCCCTCGTCTCAAAAAATGGCGCAATAAAATGATCCCGGTCATCCTCTCCGGCGGTTCAGGCACGCGCCTGTGGCCAGTTTCACGCAAGACCCACCCCAAGCAGTTCTGGCCACTGGCATCGGAAGCCAGCATGCTCTTTGAGTAACATCTGGTGAACCGCCATGACCAATTGGGATAGAATCCATACAGGTTCATTCATTTAGCCAAAAAATCTTGGATCATTGAGAAAGTCGTGACACACTGAATTCGTCCCCTTATTCGTAGCAGAACGTAGGAGACACCCCCCTCGGATAATTTTCAAGTTATTTGAGGGGGTTTTTCGTTGACCATCAAATAATTTGTTCAGAAACCGGGAAAAACCCATCAGATAATTTGGGCACTCTCACACGCAGAAGATTCCCGACTTAAGACTTATGACTTATGACTTCTTTTCCCTATTCAAAACCAAACCACATCCATCTCCAACTCTTGCGCAGCCTGCGCCATTATCTTGTCTGCTGTTGCAAGCACCGATACAGATATTTCATGAGCAATACTCAGGTGTAACGCATCCAGAGTTCGCAGTGCGATATCAGGAAGACTCTCAATCATCAGTCTTGCATTGAGAACATGCTGGTCAGACACAGCATAGTGCAACAAATGCCCATCCTGGCAATCCTGTTGGAATTTTGCGTATATCTCCTGTACCTGCAAACTGGTCAACAAATGCATTCTCTGCCGCCGCGCAAGCAAGCAACGAAATTCCGTCGTCGTGAGACTACTGATGCATGTTTCGTCCTGATGCTGCATCCAGTTGGCAAAGGATTCCGACCCAACTTCCGGAAGGTACCATTTAGCCAGGGCGCTTGTATCGATATACGAAAGCCCCACTAGCGCCCTTCCCTGTCGCGCCTCTGCAACACCTCACTGCCCATCTCCTGGAAAGGAAGCCTATCCCGCAGCGCCTTATGGCTGGGTCTCAGTTGTTTCTCTTTAATGGGCAACACCCTGGCAACCGGTTTATTGTGCCGCGTAATGATCAACTCATGCTCCTTATCAATCAAAGCGTCCAATTTACCAAGTTGATTACGCATCTCTCGAATGCTAATTCTCTGCATAACAAAACCCGAATATTTATGCTACATAAATAATATTGTAGCACAATGTCAAGCCCCTTCCCTCTTGCTCCTTGGGGAAGCAGGCTCTGTTGGCATGAGAAGTCTTTTACAGATTTCAAGCATCACATCCGTCGCCTTACGCCTTAATGCATCATTTTTGGGCCTGAAAAGCATATTCTAAGATCGAAAATATGCTCTTCTTCAAGCTATATTCCTGCTATTTCAATGCCTTGGCTTGGTCCGACGTATCTTCTGTGAATCCGAGCAATGATGTAGGATGCTGCTGAGCTTGCGAAGCGCATCTGTCGAGAGAATCCGCGATCGATGCGCTTCGTACCTCAGCAGCATCCTACTCTGCCTCGAACAATGTACGGGATTATTGAGAAGTTACTCAGCTCCGGATCAAGTCCGGCACAGGCTCCGCGGGAGTGACGTTTTTGGGGTTTTGCAAGAGCCTCAGTTAGTTATCATTGAAAATTCGGATTGCCAATCCAAATTTTCAATGATATTGTGAGCGTATGCTGTCACGTCATGAATATTTTAAAGAATTGGATGCAGCCACTCGCCGGGCGCCGGTCGTCTCTCTACTTGGCCCACGGCAGTGTGGGAAAACCACCCTGGCCAGGTTATTTGGCGATACACAGGGTGCTGCCTATTTTGACCTTGAATCAGTCCCGGATCAACGAAGACTGCAAAACCCGGAACTTATGCTTGGATCTCTGAAGGGATTAGTCATCCTGGATGAGATACAGATCAAACCAGAACTTTTCAGCGTACTCAGGGTCCTGGTAGACAGGCTTGATAACCGGGCTAATTTTTTAATCCTTGGCAGCGCCTCTCCGCATATCATCAAGAGTGTTTCCGAAACGCTGGCTGGAAGAACGGAGTTCATCGAGTTGTCCGGCTTTAACATTGAAGAGACGGGAGCAGACTCATTGCAGAAACTCTGGTTGCGTGGCGGTTTTCCTCTCTCCTTCCTTGCCGGATCTAATCGTGACAGCATGGCATGGCGGGAAAATTTTATCCGTACTTTTCTTGAGCGGGACATTCCACAATTGGGCATTACCATTCCCGCCGCCGCCATGAGGCGTTTCTGGACGATGCTTGCCCACTACCACGGCCAGACCATGAACGCCTCGGAACTTGGCAGATCCATGGGATTGTCTGACAAGACGATCA
>JAUXDV010000197.1 GCA_030620735.1 Gammaproteobacteria bacterium | reverse complement strand
ACGCGTAATCCCATGCACCGTGCACACGAAGAGCTGTGCCACATGGCGATGGAGGCTTTTGATGCCGATGGCCTGGTGATTCACATGCTGCTGGGTAAACTCAAGCCCGGCGACATTCCCGCGCCTGTGCGCGATGCGGCGATTCGCAAGATGGCGGAGATCTACTTCCCGCCGAACAGCGTGATGGTGACGGGGTACGGCTTTGACATGCTCTATGCCGGTCCAAGAGAAGCCGTATTGCATGCCTACTTCCGTCAAAACATGGGCGCTACCCATTTTATTATCGGACGCGACCATGCCGGCGTCGGTGACTACTATGGTGATTTCGATGCGCAAACCATCTTTGATGACGAAGTTCCCGAAGGCGCCATGGAGATCGAGATCTTCCGCGCCGACCATGCCGCCTATTCCAAGAAACTCAAGAAGGTTGTGATGATGCGCGATGCGCCTGATCATACCAAGGAGGACTTTGTGCTGCTCTCCGGCACAAAGGTTCGCGAGATGCTGGGGCAGGGTATTGCGCCACCCCCGGAATTCTCCCGCGATGAAGTTGCAAAAATCCTCATGGATTACTATCAGTCACTGGATGACTAAGTGTTGATGGTTTAGCAACGGAAAGCCCGCTTTTGAGCGGGCTTTTTTGTGAAAGGTTTTAAGTTTTAGGATTTAGGTTTTAGGTGGTAATAAAAATTTCCTCAGCACCTATCAACAGCTTTCCACCTGTGATTGGAGAGAATCCGCATACGCTGATTCTGGGGTCCATGCCGGGCAGGGCTTCACTTGAAGCAGAGCAATATTACGCCTGGCCACAGAATGCATTCTGGCCGATCATGGCTGAATTGTATGGGTTTGACGTGGATCTGGAGTACTCCAGACGACTGCAGGAACTAGCCTCCTGTGGCATTCTATTATGGGATGTGCTCAAGCAGTGTGAGCGCAGCGGCAGCAGTCTTGACAGCGCCATTGACCGGCTGAGCGAGATCCCCAATGAGATTCCCCGATTGTTGTCCGCGCAGCCGACAATCCATACACTCTGCTTCAATGGCGGCAAGGCGTGGAGCAGTTTTCGCCTCCATCTGCTTGCACAAATCAAGCATCCGGAACATTACCGCTTTCATCAACTGCCATCGACCAGTCCGGCGCATGCGCGCATGAATTTTGCACAGAAATACGCTGCCTGGAAACGTGTGTTAAAAGTGTAACTCCTGTTTCAGCTGCGGGCAAAAGGTTACGGGGTTGAAATTGTGTCGGTGGAGCGCCATATATTAAGTTATAATTGTCATGTATTTACCATAAAATTCTATCTATGCATCTGACACTTTTAAAAAGTAAATTGCACCGTGCAACGGTCACTCATGCCGAGGTTGACTACGAAGGTTCCTGTGCAATTGATCGTAATCTGCTGGATGCGGCAAACATCCTGCCCTATGAGCAGATCGAAATATATAACATTACAAATGGTGAAAGGTTTACAACCTATGCTATTGAAGCTGAAAGAGATTCTAGAATAATTTCTGTCAATGGTGCAGCGGCGCATCGCGCCTCGCCGGGTGATCTGGTGATCATCTGCACCTATGCAGGGCTTGATCACTCTGAAGCAGCAATCTTTCATCCAACACTGGTGTATGTCGATGAACACAATCATATCAACAAAATATCAGAGCGCATTGCCATGCAGGTCGCGTAAAGGCATGCAATCCTCCTTTTCGCCGATACTGGTCTCTCTGCTGCTGTTTTTCAGTGGCAGTCTGCTGGCGAATGTGCCAAAAGAGATCCCTGTATCAGATCTGAATCCATCCCTGACTCATCAGAAGGCGGTTTTGCTGACGACCAGGGTGATGCAGCGCTATCACTACAAGAAGCACGAACTTGATAACAGCTTCTCGAAGGAGATACTGCAGAAATACCTGGAAATGCTTGACCCGAATAAGAGCTTTTTTATTAAAAGCGATATCAACGAGTTTGAGCGTCTCTACAATAAACGCCTCGATGATGACATCAAAAACGCGCGGCTGGATGCCTCGTTTACGATCTTTAAACGTTTTCGCGAGCGCGTCGATCAGCGTATGAACGAGGCGGTGAGGCTGGTCAATTACCCGTTTGATTTTACTCTCGACGAGAAGTATCTGATTGACAGGAAAGATGCGAAATGGGCCGCCAGTCAAAAGGCGCTGGACAACTTGTGGCGCAAGCGCGTCAAGAATGACACCCTGGCACTGCACCTGATGGAGAAAGACGACAAGGAAATCAGGGAGAAGTTGACCAAGCGTTATGAGGGTACGCAGCGTCGTACACACCAGATGAGCGCCGATGATGTATTCCAGACTTTTATGAATGCCTACACCGGTGCGCTCGAGCCGCATACCGGTTATATGCTGCCGCATAATGCAGAAAATTTCGACATTACTATGCGCCTCTCACTGCAGGGCATCGGCGCCGTGCTGAAAAGCGATAATGAATACACCTCGATACAGAGCGTCGTCCCCGGCGGGCCTGCGGACAAGTCCGGACAGCTTCATGCGGGTGACAAGGTGATCGGTGTCGCACAGGGGAAAAATGGCCAAATGGAGGACGTCATCGGCTGGCGGCTGCAGAATGTGGTTGAAAAAATCCGTGGAAAAAAGGGCAGCACTGTGCGCCTCAATATCATTTTGAAAAAGAGCGGCAGCAATGAAATTACCAAGGAGATCGTTATTGTACGTGACAAGATCAAACTCGAGGAGCAGGCGGTCAAATCGTCCGTGATCGAAAATCTTGACGGTATGCAGGGAAAGAGGATTGGTGTGATTGACGTGCCAACCTTCTACCGTGATTTCCAGGGTGCTTCTTCAGGCAGCAAAAACTTCCGCAGCACCACACGCGATGTGCGCACAGCGTTGAAAGAGTTAAAGCGCAAGGGGGTCGATGGCATTGTCATTGACTTGCGTGATAATGGCGGCGGATCGCTGACCGAAGCGACCGAGTTGACCGGGTTGTTCATTAAATCAGGACCCATTGTGCAGGTGCGCGATTACAGCGGCGGCATCGAGGCGGAAATAGATCCGGATCCGGCGATTGTCTACAGCGGCCCGTTGGCGGTCATGGTGAACCGCAATAGCGCATCGGCCTCTGAAATCTTCGCCGGCGCCATCCAGGACTATGGCCGCGGCATCATCATTGGCGAAGCAACCTTCGGCAAGGGGACTGTGCAGCAGCTTATCGATTTGAGCAATTATGTCTCCAGCGGCAAGGATATGGGGCGTCTGCGGCTGACTATTGCACAGTTTTTCCGGGTCAATGGCGCCAGTACGCAGCACAAGGGTGTGTCGCCGGATATCAGCTTTCCAACCATTAAGGATGCTGATTATGGTGAACGCTCCTATGAGAATGCACTGCCCTGGTCAAAAATAAAAGCGGCGGACTATTCAGGCTGGAAAACCGCCAGTCTGGACAAAGCGGAGACTAGCCATAAAAAGCGTATCAAAAAGGATAGCGGTTTCATCTATCTGCAGGGCCGGGCCGAACTCTTCCATGATTTGAAAAATGAGAAAAGCGTCTCGCTCAACGAGCTCAAGCGTAAAGCCGAGTGGGCTGTGAAAGATGATCAGCGCCGGGCATTACGCAATGAATACAGGCGTTCAATTGGCCTCTCCCCGCTCAGCAAGGCCGACGAGGATGACGAGGATCTGATTGAAAAGATCGAGGATGAGGAAAAAACCGACGAGATTGAACGCAATGAAGCCGCCCGGATTCTTGCCGATGTCATCTATCAGCAGTCCCAACCAGTGGTGCGCGCAGCACAGTCTGTACAGCACCATTCGATACTGGATTTATAAACTTCTCAAAAACCCCGTGTGAATGCCGTCATTGCGAGGGAGCCTAAGCGGCTGCGGCACTAATTTTGCTCGGAGCAAAATTGAACGCACTTTGTGCGACCCGAAGGGTAAATTACAAGGATGTAATTTATAATCCCAAACCAGATTGCCGCGTCGCCTCCGGCTCCTCGCAATGACATCTGTTGTAACAAATTGTATTCAATGCACGGAGTTATTGAGATGTTACGTTCATGATTATTTATCTGTGGATAAAAATTCATCACCGTTACGCCTTTAACTCCAATGCATGACGACGACTACTGGATGCAACAGGCGTTGCTGCTTGCGGAGGAGGCCGAATCTCTGGGTGAAGTCCCTGTCGGCGCCCTCATCGTGATC
>JAUXDV010000207.1 GCA_030620735.1 Gammaproteobacteria bacterium | reverse complement strand
ATGCGCTGGATCGCCATGCTGCACAACAAGGTCGATCTGACCCTGGCCGCAACCGGCGGCATCCATAACGCGGAGGACGCCATGCGGCTGCTGCTCGCCGGCGCGGATGTCACCCATCTGTGCGCCACCCTGCTGAAAAACTCCCCGGAATACCTGGGGACGATTCTCGGAGAGATGCAGCAGTGGATGGAAGAACATGAGTATGAATCCGTCGAACAGTTGAAAGGGTCAGTCAGCCAGCAGCATGCCGCAGATCCGGCGGCCTACGAGCGGGCAAATTATATTGAAGTGCTGAGAAGTATGTGAGATCTGGCGGGCGCGGTGTTACCGATATGCCCGGAAACAGTGGCTTGGTTTGCGAATTTGACACGATACCGGATAGTTGCAATGACAATATGTTTCTTCGAAACATAGCCCTCGCACTGCTGCTCTTCTCTTTTAGCGGACCGGCGCATGCCATTCCCTCTCTGATTCCATTGATTCCAATCATAGGGATCCTCATTGCCAAAGGCGCGATGCTTATCGGGGCATTTTTCTTTTTTGTGCTGTCGCTGTATCAGGAAAATAAGAAGCAATTTCTTATCTGGGGAATCCTCTTTTTTGCGTTGTTTATTACATTGATGGTTATCTTCTAGCCTGCCGATGATTGAAACCAAAGCATCACGCCTGAAAGCGCTGGGCAGCATCGTAACAGTGCCGGAGTATGTCGTGATTGCAAGAGACGATGGAGATGATTTAAATCTCGACGGCTCCAGTCAATATCTCGTACGCAGCTCCTCAAAAAGGGAGGATCAGGATGAGTTCTCTCAGGCAGGACAATTTTCCACCTATGGACCACTCGACAAAGAGGTGGTTTCAGCCTCTATTAAAAAAGCATTCCTGAACCGGGATGTCGACGAAGTGATCGTCCAGAAATATGTTGCCGCTGAAGAGTGGGGAGTTGCTTTTTGTTTCTCTGCAAAAAGCATGCTTGTTGAATACTCCGGCGAATTCGAGGGGGTGACCTCAGGAACAGTCAATCCATTCACCGCGCTCTTGCCGACAACCTGCCCGCGCTATAAAAAACTCGAACAACAGCTTTTGAAAATTCATGCTCAATTCGGGCCTTCCGATATCGAGTTTGTGAATCTGGAGAACCCTCAATTTGTGCAAGTACGTCCGATCACGCGAAACATTCCGTACGATGAAAATTTTGTAAGACTCAAAATGCAGCTGCAGGAGCTCGAGTGCTCTTCCTGGAGAGAGAATGATGTCTGCCGGATTTTGGCAGAGAGAGATAACAACAGCCGCCTCCTCAGCGAAATCTATCTGCAGGCGTTAAAGAGCGTCTACGCGGCCTGGTTAAAAACAAGCATATCTATTCCGCATAAGCCGTTCATAAAAATCTCTGAGCAGTACTTCATGAATCAAGCGCTTGAAGAACAGATCACTCCCGGCTTTTTCAAAATAATTCGGCTCAGCTTTCAAATCTCCAGGATACTGCGTGATATAAAAAAGCTGGATTTAACCCGTTTGTCCGCGCTTCAACTGATGCAGAAGAGCATTCTCGTCTCTCTTGCATACGAACTCTTCAAGAATAAAGATGCCATGGAACTGCGGGAGGAGATAAGAGTGGAGCTGGAAAAAAAAGTGCCGCAAGGGAGGCTGGAAGCAGATTTCCATTCTGACAATATTCTGAATAATTCGATCCGGTTTGACAGGAAAAAGTCTCTTTGGAAGCAGATATCTTATAGAGATGCACAGGGAGTCGTTGTGGTAGACGGGGATTTCGATGCAGGCCCCTATTATCGCTTAAACGATCGTGACCAGGAAATTCCGCATGGAGTCATTGTCATTACAGAGCATCTCTACCCGGAAATCGGAAAATACATGACCGATATCAGGGGTATTATTTGCAAATATGGCGCCTTGAGTGCGCATGTGGCCATTCTCGCCCGGGAGTATCAGGTGCCTCTCATCATCCAGACTGAAATAGAGCGGTATGAATAAACAGTTTTGGAAATCCTATCAACTCTATGCAGCACTGTTCCTGGTTCTCATTTCTGTTGCAGGCGTCCTGTTTTTCATTGAGGTAAAGGATGCCTGGAAGCTGATAAAAAACGAGCGTTCAGAAAAGACGGAACTCGCGCAGATTAACGAGAGAGATGTTCCGCCAGGCGTTATCCAATTTTCAATGATCGCAGCTGAAGCAGGAAAATATGCCGTTATCGATGTTCGGGAAAAAGAGGAGTTCTCCCAGGGGAGAATCAAGGGGGCACTGAATTACCGTCTCGGAGATATTCTTAATGAGGAAGCGATCCGGCAGGATATTTTTCGAAAAACAGAGGGCAAAGAGAGAGTTTTTTTCTGTCATGATGGCAAACGCTCCCGGATTGCTGCACAAAAGATCCAGCAGGAATTTGGAGGAGTCAATACGATTATTGAGAAGGGTTTTCAGCAAATCCGCAAAGATGCAAGAAATCAAACATTCTGGGAAGGATCCCTGAAGCATGTGCTTCCACAGGATCATCGATACAAAAAAACACCCTGGATCAAACGAAGAGATGTCAGAGTGAATGCGTTGATCGATCTCTCCCTTGAGAAACACGGGACGGTCAAGGGACTGGAAGGGAAAACCTTCCGGCACGCCCCGCTTCTGATGATGTCAAGCCGTCAAATCGATGATTTTATCAGCACCCTGGGGAAGGAGCAGATCGTGGCGCTGTGTAATTCCAAAGTCAGCTGTTTTTATACGCGAATATTGCGTTATCGTCTCGAAGAGCGCGGTTTGACTTTGGCGGGATATGTTCGTCTACTGGAGTAAGGGATGAAGCAGAAATTAAAGTACCAGGATGTGCAGAATTTTAATAAATTCCTCATCCCTAACTGCCAGAGTTGATCCGCCATTCGGCCGATGCGCCGCTCTCCCTTTGGGAGAAGAGCAGGGTGAGGGGAAAATCAGTTCGATTCTAAAAATACCGCGTGACTATTTCAGAAGATGCTTATATACTTATAAAAATAACACAATTTGAATTATTGGGATACAGATCATGAATTTTCTCAGAAAAACGATTTCCGGGATTTTAGCAATCAGTGCACTGGGCATTTCCATGAATGCACAGGCGGTAGAAAAATGTGCTTCTGAAGTTACCGTTCCAGTAACAGTAGCCGCTGCTCAACCACCTGCTGCCGCGCCACAGGTTCAGGCGCCTCAATACCCGGCATATGGCTATCAGAATCAATGGTATCCCTCCTACTATGGCTACAGAGGCCCATGGAGCAGCAACAGGAACTACAACTCCAATTACTGGGACAACAGTAATCGCCTGGACAACAGCAATCACTGGGGCAACAACAGCTGGAGTGATTACGACAGCTATGTCGATACCTTCGGCAATTTGCACTTCGATATGGATTTCGATTTCGAATTTGACTGGGACTGGGATGCAGATGCAGATATCGACGCTGATGTTGACAGCTACGCAGATGGCTACAGCCAAAACGATAACCGCTTCGACAATCGTTTTAACAACAGCTATTACAACCGCTACTACAATCGCAATTATGGTCGTTATGCTCCCTATAACTACTATTACAACTATCAGTACGGCTACAGCTATCCGCCTGTACCGCAAGCTTCAACCGCTCCTGTACCAGCACCTGCACCTCAGCCACCTGTTGCCGCTGAGCAGACACCGGTTGATGTCAAACCGGCAACTCCAACTAAACCCATCAGCATCGATGATGACAAGGACCGAGTCCTGAACAGCAGTGATTTCTGTCCGAATACAGCCGAAGGCACCCAGGTTGACGCTTTTGGATGTGCTCTCGATGAAGTCATCGTACTGCACGGGGTCAATTTTCATACCGATTCTGACAAGCTGACAGACGAGTCAATCGTGATTCTCGATGGCGTATCCACGACCTTGAATGCCCACCCCGAGCTGAAACTGGAAGTCTCCGGCCACACTGACAGCGATGCGGAAGATGACTACAACAAACATCTCTCCCAGCGGC
>JAUXDV010000259.1 GCA_030620735.1 Gammaproteobacteria bacterium | reverse complement strand
TGGTGGCTAATACCTGGCTGGAAGGGACTTACAGTGAATATTATCCCAATATTTCTGAAGATGCGGATGGAATGCAGAAATTGTTCAAGCAATTCAGCTTTCCCGGCGGTATTCCCAGTCATGTGGCTCCGGAAACCCCGGGTTCCATTCATGAAGGCGGCGAATTGGGCTATTCGGTTTCGCATGCTCATGGCGCGGTGTTCGACAATCCGGATTTAATCGCCTGCTGTGTTGTGGGTGACGGTGAAGCCGAAACCGGCCCGTTGGCGACTTCCTGGCACTCCAATAAATTTATCAACCCCAAACGTGATGGTGCGGTATTGCCGATTCTGCATCTCAATGGTTACAAAATAGCCAATCCGACGATTCTGGCGCGCATACCAAAGGAGGAGCTTGAAAGCCTGTTTGTCGGTTACGGTTATAAGCCCTACTTTGTCGAAGGCTCTGACCCTGAGTTGATGCACCAGGCAATGGCTGCAACCATGGATGTCGTGATTGCCGAAATCAAGCAGATTCAGCAACAGGCGCGTAGCGGCTGCGAAGTGACTCGACCACAGTGGCCATTGATTATTTTGCGCTCGCCGAAAGGCTGGACAGGGCCAAAAGAGGTGGATGGATTGAAGGCCGAAGATTTCTGGCGCTCGCATCAGGTGCCGTTCTCCGGGGTGAGGGATAATCCGCAGCATTTGAAGCTGCTGGAGTCGTGGCTGAAAAGCTACAAAGCCGAAGAGTTATTTGATGATAACGGCACATTTTTAGCCGAGCTAAAGGCGTTGGCTCCAACTGGCGAAAAACGAATGAGCGACAATCGTCACACCAATGGTGGATTGTTGCTCAAAGATTTACGCTTGCCCGCATTTAGCGACTACGCGGTTGATGTTCCTGCGCCAGGCTCTGTGCTTGCCGAGGCAACCCGGGTTCAGGGAACCTTTTTGCGCGATGTGATGAAGTTGAATATGAAGGCGCAAAATTTCCGTCTGTTTGGACCGGATGAAACAGCCTCCAACCGCTGGTCGCCGGCCTTTGAAGTGACGGGGCGGACCTGGATGGATGCAACGATCCCCGAGGACGATCATCTCTCACAGGATGGCAGAGTGATGGAGATTCTCTCTGAGCATACCTGCCAGGGCTGGCTTGAAGGATACCTGCTGACCGGTCGGCACGGCTTTTTCAATTGTTATGAAGCTTTTATTCATATCATTGATTCGATGTTCAACCAGCATGCGAAATGGTTGAAGACCACGAGTGAAGAGATCGAGTGGCGGCGGCCGATTGCATCGTTAAATTATCTGCTTTCATCCCATGTCTGGCGTCAGGACCATAATGGTTTTTCACATCAGGATCCCGGATTCATCGATCATGTGGTCAACAAAACACCTTCTGTGATTCGCGTCTATCTCCCTCCTGATGCCAATACATTGCTTTCAGTCACGGACCACTGCCTGCGCAGCCGCAACTATGTCAACGTGATTGTTGCCGGTAAACAGCCATCCGAGCAGTGGTTGACCATGGACGAGGCGATCAAACACTGCACCAGCGGTATCGGGATATGGGACTGGGCGAGCAATGACCAGGAAGATGGAGAACCTGATGTGGTCATGGCTTGTGCCGGTGATGTACCCACGCTGGAAACCCTGGCGGCTGTAACAATCCTCAGGGAGATGATTCCCGAGCTAAAAATCAGGGTGGTCAACGTGGTGGACCTGATGAAGCTACTGCCCCCGGAAGAGCATCCGCATGGTTTAACGGATCGTCTGTTCGATGATATTTTCACCACCGACAAGCCGGTTGTTTTTGCTTATCACGGCTATCCATGGTTGATCCACCGCCTGGTCTATCGACGCACCAATCATCATAATATTCATGTGCGTGGTTACAAGGAGCAAGGCACGACTTCGACCCCCTTCGATATGGTGGTCATGAACGACCTGGATCGGTTTCACCTGGTTTATGATGTTGTGGATCTCGTCCCCACGCTTCGCCATCGCGCCGCCTATGTCAGGCAACAAATGCGCGACAAGTTGATTGACCATAAACACTATGTGCGTGAATACGGCGAAGACATGCCGGAAATACGTAATTGGAAATGGAACAGCGGAAAATAGAGAGATTTCTTAAAACGACAAATAGCAATTCCATAGCAGGAGAAAAAAATGAAACAGCGTAAAAAACAACCAACTCTAAAAGGTAATCGCACCGGAGAGAGTGTCGCAAATCTGACTCAGGCCATCGCCGATAATATGTTCTATGTGCAGGGGAAATTTGCAGGCGCCGCTACCAAAAATGATGACTATCTGGCTGTTGCTTACACGGTCCGGGACCGTCTCTTGCGGCGCTGGATTGATTCCGCCAAAACCTATACGCAAAACGATGTCAGGATGGTTTGCTATTTTTCTGCTGAATTTCTGCTGGGGCCTCATCTACACAATAACTTGATCAACCTTGGCCTGCTCAAGCCAATGCGCAAAGCGGTGGCCTCTTATGATATCGAGCTGGAAGAGCTGTTTGAGCAGGAAGAGGAACCCGGACTGGGCAACGGAGGCCTGGGGCGTCTTGCTGCCTGTTACATGGATTCTCTCGCAAGTTTGCAGATACCGGCCATAGGCTACGGCATTCGCTATGAATACGGCATCTTCGATCAGGAGATTCAGGATGGCTGGCAGGTCGAAATTACCGATAAGTGGCTGCATCTGGGGAACCCCTGGGAACTGCACCGCCCGGAACGTACTTTTGAGGTCAAGTATGGCGGCTATACAGAAACCCGGGAGGATGACAAGGGGCGTTTCTGTGTCCGCTGGATACCAAACCGTGTGGTGATGGGAGTCGCTTATGACACTCCGATTCTGGGTTACAAATCCAATAGCGCCAATCTCCTGCGGCTCTGGTCTGCACAGGCGCCGGAGTCCTTTGATTTTCAGGACTTCAATGTCGGCGATTACATGGGCGCGGTGCAGGAAAAAATGGATTCGGAAAACATTACCAAGATCCTCTATCCGAATGATGAACCAGAGCAGGGCAAGCGCCTGCGTTTGCAGCAGCAATATTTCTTTGTCTCCTGTTCTCTGCAGGACATGATTTTCACCCAACTGCAATTTGGTGGTTCCCTGGATGATTTTCATAAGCGCTTTGCCGGCCAGATGAATGATACACATCCATCCATTGCAGTGGCTGAGTTGATGCGCCTGTTAATGGACGAGCATGGCATGG
>JAUXDV010000213.1 GCA_030620735.1 Gammaproteobacteria bacterium | reverse complement strand
TAAAGATAAGGTTAGGAACGAGTGATTTCATAATTTCCCCTTCACCGAGAGTCACCCTGTACGTAGCACCGTATACATCTACAAACATAACTAAAATAAATGTTGTAATCATGATAACGACTCGCATCGCAATATCTTCGTCCCGCTCAATACACCGTATTGAATACCACGCCACTAGCATACCTGCTGCTGCCGGCAATATCATTGCAAATACACCAAAAGTAAAGGAATGTGTGGTTGCAACAGCATGCATCATTAGTTCAGGTATTGAAAAACCCACCGCCTTTGCGCCAAAATAGATCAAAAATCCGGTCATAGCTGAAGTAATACGTATTATTCTCTCCAACAGGTTATGCTCATTCTGTATCATGCGAACGATGAAGTAAAAAATACCCAACATACCAATCAGAATTAACGCATGTGTGAGAATGGTAAATACCCATATCATAAACATTTATGGCACCCCTTTAAGAAATAAGAAATCCTAAGCGACCACTTCTGAACTTCTAAATTAGTGAATGGATGGGACTTTCTTTGATCCATCATTCTAACCCGCTCAGGCTCCACGTGCCAGGGCTACACAGTTCAGCCTGTGTTCTGATCCTCCAAGGCCAGCATCAAGCTGCACCTCAAAAAAGTGATTCAGAGAGATACCCTACAGGGATTAAGAGCAGAACAGGAGGCTTGAATCAGCTTGAGGGCTATCACAGAGTCTCTGTGATACTACATTGGAAGGATGCTGCCGCATCTCCTTAAGGGCCTGATTAGTCAAACACCAAGAACCGCCTAGGAATCAGACCACCCCTTTTAATCTCATCGCGGGAATTTCAGACAGACATAGAAAAGCCTCGACAACAGAGGCCTGTTTTGATACTATCCAGTTTCCCCAAGGCACAACCCTAGCGAGAATACACCCTATCATATTAATTGATGATAAGAACATTGTCAACTGTTTATATCAGCCCTGACGCATGACTTTTTAGCCTATGACAAATCAAACGCTTACAGTGTTTCTGAAAAAAACATTTCGCAAATAGTAGTAGACAGGGGCAAATCGAGATGGCATGATTGACAGTGAGTCGTTGTCATCTTGAGTTTGCATTCCATGTCGCACCTGTCACAACCGGTCATGATCCAGGGAGATCGAGAGATCTTTTCCGAGGATATCGATCACATCTGCACCATCCTGGAAAGGTTTCCCAGCTTATCACGATACGAAATTGTCTACACCCTGTGCGAGACACTCGAGTGGCTGACCCCGGCCGGTCGGCCGAAGATCGACGCCTGCACCAAACTCCTCAAGCGATTGCAGGATGACGGGATGATCCGTTTGCCGGCGTTACAAGAGATCTACAGCCACCCTGGCAGGCACCTGCACAGTTCGCCCGTTACACCGGGTACACGTAGCGCCCCGCAGCCGGATCTGGAAACATCGTTGGCCGCACTTGAGCCGGTCACGTTGATTCCCCCTGGCGAAAAAACTGATCAGTCGCTGTGGAACGAGTATGTCCAGCGTTATCACTACCTGGGCTACAAGAAGCCGTTCGGCTACCGTCAGCGCTACTTTATCGAGGCAGGATCACATCGATTGGGCTGCATTCTGCTCAGCGGAGCCGCCAAATCCCTGGGGGCGCGTGACCGCTGGATCGGCTGGAATGAGCGCCAGCGCCTGAAGAACCTGCCGTGGGTGCTCAACAACAGCCGCTCTCTCATCTTTCCCTGGGTCAAGATTCCGAACCTGGCCAGCCATGTACTCGGGAAACTGGCGCGGCAGGTCAGTGATGACTGGATGCAGCGCTGGGGGTTTCGTCCTGTGCTGCTGGAGACCTTTGTTGACCCGCAACGATTCCACGGCGGCTGCTACCGCGCCGCCGGCTGGGAGCTACCGGGGCGAACCACCGGTGCCGGACTGGTGCGTCAAGGTAAACAGTATCGAACGACCCCCAAACTGATTTTCACCAAACCCCTGCAGGCGGATTTCCGCCGCCTGCTCTGTTCCAATCAACTCAAAGGGAAAACCGAATTATGAGCAAGCCAAGTCGTCGTCCCGGACGTGAGCAAATCAAAAAAGATGCGAGAAAAAAAACAGCTGCAAAAGGAGTTGCGCCGGCAACAACGTGAAGCGGGCCTGATTCCGCATCAAGTTCACACCCCATCGAACTACAAGTCACCCTACGAAAGCCAGCAAGAGGAGACCTCCGCACGCTGCGAGGCGGCCTCCGGACTGGTTCGAATTATGCGTCAGCAATTACCAACGCTACTCAAGCGTCTGCAGCAGATCCCCGACCCGAGAAACCCAAAAAAGACTAAATACAAGATCACGCTGCTGATGACCTACGGGATCCTGGTGTTCGTGTTCCAGTACAGCTCGCGGCGTGCTGCCAATAAAGAGATCACAAGGCCTGTGTTTGAGAACAACCTGCGTCGGCTGTTTCCACAACTGGAGACCCTCCCGCATGCCGATACCCTGTTCCGGCTCCTGCGTGATATTGATGTCAGCCAGATCGAGCAGGCGCATGTCGAGTTGGTCAACCGCTTGATCCGCGGTAAGAAGTTCAAACGCTATCTGATCAACAACTGCTATCCCATCGCCATCGACGGCAGCCAGAAGATTGCTTTCTCCACCCTCTGGGACGAACATCTGCTGCAACGCAAATCCGGGGGGACGGTCGATCCTGACAGCGGGGAGCAGCAGGACTACCAGTATTATGTCTATGTGCTGGAGGCCAGCCTGAGCTTCCACAATGGCATGGTCATCCCGCTGATGAGCGAGTTTCTCGAGTATGAACAGGGCGATGGCGAGAGAAGCAAACAGGATTGCGAACAGAATGCTTTCCACCGTCTGGCTGAGCGCATCAAGAAGGCCTTTCCCAGATTGCCGATCATGCTGTTGCTCGACGGACTCTATGCCAACGGGCCGATCATGGAGCGTTGCCGGGCGTACAACTGGGATTATATGATTGTGTTGAAAAGCGGTTCGCTCTCAACAGTCTGGGAAGAATATGAGAGCCTCCTCTTGCTTGTGGGGAAAGCTAACCAGCATCAGCGAAAATGGGGAGATCGAGAGCAAAGTTTCCAATGGATCAACAAAATCCGCTACGACTATGGAGCCAACGGGAAAAACCACCTCAACATCCACGTCGTTGTTTGCCATGAGGCGTGGCGGGAACTCGACCAGAAAAGCGGGGAGATTATCTCAAAAACAATGCGACATGCCTGGATCTCCAGCCGTCCCATCAATCACTTGAACGTCCACGTCCGCTGCAATCTGGGTGCGCGTTACCGCTGGGGCATCGAAGTCGGATTCCTGGTGGAGAAACACCAGGGGTACTCCTATGAACATGGTTTTGCCAAAAACTGGAATGCCATGAAGGGCTATCACTATCTCATGCGGTTGGCACACCTGCTCAATACGCTGGCTCGATTCTCCAGTGAACTGGCGGGACTGTTTAAGCAATATGGAGTGCGTGGTGCGATTGGCTTTATCCGCAACACCCTCACCGGCCCGTGGCTGGACCCGCAAGAGGTTGAACAGCGATTGAAGAAGCCCTTTCGATTACGACTGGTCTGACTCGCCCTTTTCGCTGATTTATTGACTGCCTGCAAGGCAGGTGACAGGCTTCTATTGTCTGAAGCACAGGATCAACGGTATTTGACCTTGCATTCGTTCCAGATTACATCGCTCAATAGCCCTGCCTGGAGTGATTCAGCCTGATTTTACGGGATTGAAGCTGGATTTTGAATTTTGGGGACGAGAAAAAACTTCATGCGTCGGGGCTGCACTCACGCGCAACCTGAATTAATCAATCAAAAAGGGTTTTGGCTTAAGCTACATGCTATGTCCCGCTCTATTACAGGAAAAACCCCATCTTGCGAAAATACGTCATTGACGTATAAT
>JAUXDV010000321.1 GCA_030620735.1 Gammaproteobacteria bacterium | reverse complement strand
TCATGCTCGAGGCGGCAAAAATTGGCCATCTCTATCGCATTCAACCGGCAACGTCGGAGGTGGGTTTCTGTATTGACAGCAAGTTTCAGCAGATCAAGGGAAGTTTTAAGGATATCGAGGGAGGAATCGCCCTGGAGTCCGGTGCTGACAACGATGGTCAGGCGCTACTCGTTATCAAAACAGCCAGCGTGTCAACCTCGAGCAGCCTGGTTGAAAATATCATTAAAAGTGACACATTCTTTGATGTCGAAAACTACCCGGAAATACTATTTGTCAGTACTGGTTTTGAGTGGAAAAGTGAAACCGAAGGTGTTCTGAAAGGGGAACTCACACTCCATGGCATCTCAAAACCTGTTACTTTCAATGTTAAGCTAAGTGATGTCAAGGGGAATAAAGTTGGCAGCAGCGGCATCATTCTGGTCAAAATCACCACCTCCATCAAGCGCGCAGATTTTGGCATGGACTCAATGACTGTGATGGTCAGCGACACAGTCAAACTGTGCATGAGCGTACAGGCAAAAAGCTACATCGCCGGGCGATAATCGTCATTGCGAGGGAGCCTAAGCGACCGTGGCAATCTCAAACAGATTGCCGCGTCGCCTCCGGCTCCTCGCAATGACAACTTTTTAACAAGGTATATTCAATACAACGAAGAAGCCGGTGTCATTTAGCGATTAATGCCAGGAGAAAAAGGATTTTCTTTCTGCTCTGCGCTGCTCTTTTTTCACCCTTTTTCGCTCCTCTTTGAGCTTTTTCCGTTCCGCTGCAAGTACTCTCTTCTCATCGGCGTCCGTCCATGGTCCGGGCAGACCCTGGTCAATAATGACCGAGGTGCCGCCGATGGTGACAAAGTTCTTATACAGCCAGCGGGCATCATCAACTGGCACACGCACGCATCCGTGGCTCGCATTGTAGCCGGGAACCTTGGAAGAGCCATGCAAGGCATATCCTCCTTTGTAGAACATACAATAGGGCATCTTGGCCCCACCCTTGCCGATAGGGAATTTTTTTGACTTACAGTCGGCGCCGCCTTTTCTGTAAACCCTGAAATTGCCAGGGATCGTTGTGCAGGCAGATTTCACATCCTTGCAATACGCCTTTCCTCCAGACATGGGGCCCCAGTTTTGCAGCTTGCCATCAGCGCCATAGGCGCCCCAGGCGAGCTCTGACTGCTCGATGATGATGCGTGTACCCTCTCCCGGCCTGATTCTCTGTTCAAACGGAGAGATGTCCATTAGCGACAAGTTGTGCAGATTCTCCGGCACCGCAATGGTCTTGCCAGCCCGCAGGCGCGTATTCATCCTGTTGAGTTTCTTGACAAGATCCCGCTCACTCTCGTCCGGAAAGAGCTTCTCCCAGCTATCCCCTTTTTTTATCATGACACAGGAGTAACCCGCCTGGTTGCAGGACCCCTCTGCATATGACGCCAGTGCAGATTGATGTAATAGCAGTGACAGGAGGGTCACTTGCAGAATGATTAACACAATATTTTTCATGTCGGGTCCAACATCTTTAGTGTAATGAAAACTGTTATCACCTAATCAGTCGCGTGTATTTATTATAGAACATTCAACATTCATATGGCATTTATTCATCTTAGAGACTGTGACAAACAGTTTCTATTTCATATGATTATCACCACATCAAAAAAATTGCGGTAAATCTATTTGACAATAATCAATATGATAGGCATGATTCCACACACATAAAAACAATTCTTTCACAAAGTTCACTGAAAAATCAGGAGCTTCCATCATGTCTCGGAGTAACAACATGAAAAAAACGATGATCGCAGCAGGCCTAACCATGGCTCTCTCTGCTCCCGCTTTCGCAACCAACGGCATGTTCGTGCACGGCGCAGGCCAAAGCACCAAGGGTGTCGGCGGCGCCGGCATCGCCTATCCGCAGGACTCTCTCGCTGCGGGCCAGAACCCTGCCGGAATGTCCTTTATCGGCAACCGCGCAGATGGCGGCCTGGAGATTTTTATCCCCAACCGCAGTCTTGATGCAGGCTCCGAGTGGAATATGGGACCGTTTGGAGATTATAGTGGTGAAGTTGATGGCAATACGCCAAGCGCATTCCTCGTCCCCGAGGGCGGTTACAACATGGATATGCCCAACGGCAGCGCCTGGTCCTTCGGCATCTCCATGTTCGGCAACGGCGGCATGAACGCCACCTACGACAGTCATCCACAGCTCGAAGCAATGCAAGCATTCGGATTTCTTCCTCCTGAAGCAAG
>JAUXDV010000293.1 GCA_030620735.1 Gammaproteobacteria bacterium | reverse complement strand
TATGCCTTATCGACTTTCAGTTTCACAAGTTACCACAAAAAAGAGTCTGAACTTTGCATGCTGCTTTATTTGTTGGTTATGATGCTGATACAAACACAACAACATAATCCACAATTATGACTATCCGGCATCTTCTCGAAGCGCTTATAGCGACACCCTCGATCAGCAGCGACAATGCGGCATGGGACCAGAGCAATGAAACGCTCATCGAGTTGCTGGAGCAATGGTTCACAGCCGCAGGGTTCACCACCACCATTCAGCCAATTCCAGACTGCGAGGATAAATTCAACCTGATCGCCAGCACCGGCAGCGGCCCCGAAGGATTGATCCTCGCCGGTCATACCGACACGGTTCCTTATGACGAGGACGGCTGGAATCATGACCCCTTCAAGCTGACGGAATCAGACGGGCGTTATTACGGTCTCGGCGTATGTGACATGAAGAGTTTTTTTGCTCTGATCCTGGCGGCAATCGATGGCCTGGATCTGGCAAAGCTGAAACAGCCGCTGACGATCATCGCCACGGCGGATGAAGAGACCAGCATGTGCGGCGCCAAGGCGCTGCAAGGATTGAGCCAGCACCTTGGCCGTCATGTGGTGATTGGCGAGCCGACCAGTCTCAAGCCGGTGCGCATGCACAAGGGGATGGCCACCAAATCACTGCGCATTCATGGACACTCCGGCCACTCCAGCGATCCTGCACTGGGAAACAGCTCCCTGGAGGGAATGCATCGCGCCATGGGAGAGATTCTCAAGTGGCGCAGCGAGTTGCAGCAACGCTACCACAACCCGCTGTTTGCAGTGGATGTGCCAACTCTCAATCTCGGGCATATTCACGGCGGCGACAACCCCAACCGCATCTGCGCAGCCTGTGAACTGCATTTCGACCTGCGCCCACTTCCCGGCATGTCGCTGCCGGATCTGCACGCCGAACTGCAACTGCGACTTGAACAGCTGTTCAACCGCAGCGGCCTCGAGTTCACCCTGGAGCCGCTGTTCGAAGGCATCCCGGCGATGGAGACCGCCGACACTGCAGCCATCGTACAGGCGACCGAGACACTCACCGGCTACCAGTCTGAAACAGTCGCCTTTGGCACCGAGGGCCCCTACTTCAACGCCATGGGCATGGAGACCATCATTCTCGGCCCGGGCGATATTGCCCAGGCGCACCAGCCAAACGAATACCTGGAGATCGATCGCATTCAGCCCGCTGTCGATCTGCTGAAGCAGTTGATCAAACGTTTTTGTCTTTGACTTGCACCTAATTGCAATTTCCGTTCCAATGGCACGACTCATGAAGAAAATAGACCGACATGGCTGACAACTTTATCGACTGGTTTCGCAACGCTTCCCCCTATATCCATGCGCACCGGGGGAAAACCTTTGTCGTGGCATTCAGCGGCGCAGCCGTTGCCGACCAGCGCTTTCCCTCACTGATCCATGACATTGCACTGCTGCACGGACTCGGCATACATCTGATTCTGGTACACGGTTCGCGCCCGCAGATCGAGGAACGCCTGCAACTGCGCGATGCCGATATGGAGTATATCAACGGCCTGCGCGTCACCGACAGCGCCGCGCTCGCCTGCGTCAAGGAGGCTGCAGGAAGTGTGCGGGTTGAGGTCGAGGCGCTGCTGTCGACAGCGTCAAGCAATTCGCCAATGTCCGGGGCGCATATCCGCGTCGCCTCCGGCAACTTCGTCACCGCCATGCCCATCGGTGTGCGTGATGGCATCGACTATCTCTATACCGGCGAAGTCCGGCGCATCGATGTGGCAGCCATCGAGCAGCAGTTAAACAACGGCAACATGGTTTTGATACCGCCACTGGGATATTCACCGACCGGCGAAGTTTTTAACCTCAGCGCCGTCGATGTAGCCGGGGCAGTTGCTGCAGCAGTCGGCGCTGACAAGCTGATCCTGCTGAGTGACGAAAAAGACCTCAAAGACGGCAAGGGAAGGATGTTGACTCACCTGACGCCTGCCCAGGCGGATGCGCTGATTGCGCGCCGCAAAAAACTTCCGCAGGAGACAAAACTATTGTTGTCGACAGCTGCCTGTGTATGCCGCAAAGGCGTCAAACGTGCTCACCTGATGTCACGCAACAGTGACGGCGTCCTGCTCAAGGAGTTGTTCACCAGGGACGGTGTCGGCACTCTGCTCAGCTCTGAACCCTATGATCAGATTCGCCAGGCAAGAATCGATGATGTCGCCGGCATTCTGGCGTTGATCGAACCTCTCGAGAGAGAGGGGATACTGATGCGGCGTTCGCGTGAAATCCTCGAGACCGAGATCAATCACTTCTTTGTGGTTGAACGCGATGGCCTGATCATCGCCTGTGCCGCGCTCTACCCCTACATCAAGGAGAAGATGGCGGAGGTGGCCTGTGTCGTAGTTCACCCTGAATACCGCAACTCGGGATACGGCGACACCCTGCTGTCGCACATGCAACAGCAGGCGCAACAAAGCTTCATCAATCGCTTGTTTGTGCTGACAACCAGCAGCAGCCACTGGTTTCAGGAGCGTGGATTCAAACAGGGTGAGATAAAATCACTACCGATGGTGAAACGCGGCCTCTACAACTACCAGCGGAATTCGCGGGTTTTACTGAAAGAGCTGGAGTGATTCAGCTTTACAACACTTTTAACCACGGAACACACGGACTACACGGAATGAAGTATCTTCTCATTCACACCGAGACGGCAATGCTGCG
>JAUXDV010000054.1 GCA_030620735.1 Gammaproteobacteria bacterium | reverse complement strand
GGCGCAATTGCGTTGTCGAGTCCCAAAAAAAGGCTGCCGGCAGTAATCGGATCGTTCAGGATATCACTGGAGTCCATCCAGGTGTTGCCACTCTCCAGGCTGGCGCCGACATAAGCCTGGAAGAGTCTGTTCTTGAATAGCTGACGTTGATAACCCAGGGTTGCAAATGCAGCATGTTGTCCGGTGAGCTGGTTTTGCTGCAATCCCGACAAATTCAGGAATCCCCCCAGCTGAAACATATTCTGCAGCGGCGCATCATCTCCCAGAGTCGTATCGTAAGAGATCCTTCCCAGAAAAGTATTCTTTCCCCAGCTCTTCGCTCCTATCGACATAAATCCAAGCTGCTCGAAATCTTCATCCGATCCAAGAGATTCACGCGACAGCACACCCTCCAGCCACGCGAGATAACCATTTTTCGGAAAAGTCACAGAATCGAGTTTATCTGCAGAAAACCGCAGGTAGAGCTCTCCGCCGTTGAAGTCGTAATCCTGCAGATCATTCAAACCTGTCACAATATCAACATCGCCGATCTCACCCCTGTAACCGCCACGAATCTCACCCCAGTATCCCAGATTCATACCAGCTGCAAGATCGATGGAAGCCGTGGTCACATTATAGTTCGACAATGCCACACCATCCTCAAACAGGCGGTAGTTGGTGCGCCAGTAAGCAAACCTTCCATTGACGAAATATTTTGCATCATAGCCCAGCGGCTGGTAGATCTCGCTGAAGATACCGGGATCCTCGCCAAACTGGAATCCAGTCCGCCACTCGCCATTGCGGTCATTTAACGGCATCTTTGTGTAGGCCGCGCCGATATTGAAGCGTGAATCACCGGCATTGGTATCCACCGATACCGCAAGACCGAACTGCAGGAAATCCGTGCCCCAGGATTTCTTGCGCGCCTTGATAATGATGCCATCCTCCCCGTTGTCATACATCAGTTCGTAAGTGACACTCTCAAAAATACCCTGCCCGTAGATGCGCCCGATTCCCTCCTCAAGCCTGTCCAGATCCAGTTGTTCACCCTCACTGATGCCAAGCAGATTCGCCAGCAATTCATTGCTCAACTTACTGTCGTTATCGAAGCGAATGAAGTCGACCATCCTGCCGCTCCCGGGTACTGCTTCTATTCCTGCTTCAATTCCTGCTTCTGCACTGCTCTCACGATCCTCCGGTTTCGACCACCTGCCATCTGTTGCTGTGCGCGTTGATGCCGCTGCATGCTGCTTCTCCATGCTGCGGTCAAATTCCGCCCCGGAGACGGAAAGCCTACGCAAACGATTTCGATGCTGCCTGGCGGTCTTCTCTCCGATTTCTATAGCAAGATGCGCCTTGCCAAAACTTGCAGAGGTCACCAACCTGCCCAGGGGCGGCACGAGCAACACATCCCTGCTTGTGAGGCTCGCGATCTGGCGCTCGGTGTTTCTACGCGTCAACAGGCCCGTCAGCTGCTCAGCCATTTTGATTGCCGTAGTAAGCTCCTCCTGGGTCAACAGCGGTGTACTGATATCGATCGCAATAACGATGTCAGCCCCCATCTCTCTGACCACGCTGACGGGCAGGTTATTGGAGATGCCGCCGTCAACCAGCAGCTTGCCATCATAATTGACACCGGCGAAAACACCCGGCACTGAGATGCTGGCCCGAATCGCCGTGGCGAGATTGCCACTGCCAAGCACCACCTCTTTGCCAGTAGCGATCTCTGTCGCCACCGCACGAAACGGGATGGGCAGACGATCAAAGTCGTTTACCTGCGCAACATCGACTGTCAGACGGTTAAGAACCAGGTTGAATTTCTGTCCCTGGACCAACGCGGTGGGTATGCCAAGTTTTCCATCCTTGACTCCAACCTTCAGCTTGGAGAGATACAATCGGTCGTCCTGCTTACGGCGGAAGCTGCGATCGGGGCGCATTTGAGCGTCACTTAGCACAGTGTCCCAGTCCATCTCGACAAGGGCTTTCTCAATTGCGTCCGGACTCATTCCGGAGGCGTAAAGTCCGCCGACAATGGCGCCCATACTGGTTCCCGCAATGTAGTCAACGGGAACATGCAACTCCTCCAGCACCCTCAGCACGCCAACGTGGGCCGCGCCACGGGCGCCGCCGCCGCTAAGCGCCAGGCCAATTTTAGGACGCGCAGAGTGTGAACCTTGATCACTGCCTGCCGCCATTGACTGCAATGGCAGGCAACAGAGAAACAGCAGAAGGGTGAATGCAGCAATAAACGAAGGGATGAGTGCTGACTCTGATTGACGCATGATTTTTCCTATAGTGAACAAGTCGTAAGTCGTAAGTCGAAAATTCTAATCAACTCCATGCCAACTGATAACTGCAGACTTTTAAGTGGTTATGACGATTCTGCTGATCTCACTGGGCGCGAGCACTCGCAACGGCGGCCCCCAGTAGCCCGCCCCGCGGCTGACGAATATCTGCTGTCCCGGCCTGTGCTCATGAAGTCCCCACAGATAGGGTTGATCGAGTTTTACCAGCAGTCCAAACGGGAAAATCTGCCCGCCGTGGGTATGACCGCTGAGCATCAGATCACAGCGTTTCTGTTCGACCAGTGAAAGCGATTTTGGCTGGTGAGAGAGAACAATGACCGGTATTGATTGATCCACACCACTGTATGCTGCATCAACATCAGGCGGCCTCACACCAAAACGCGCACCTGAAAGATCATTGATCCCCACCAGGTTGAATTTGCCCGCTTCGTTGCCGAAAAGAACATTCTGATTTGTCAGCGGCTTGATGCCCAGCTCCCGGACCTGCTTTAGTATCGGCTCTACGCCATGAAAATATTCATGATTTCCAGTAACGAAATATGTTGGCGCATCAAGCGCCTTTAAAGGCTCGAGGTCGCGCCTGATTTTGTGCGGCGGCAAGTCGAACAGGTCGCCGGTAATAACAACCATGTCGGGCTGCATCGCATTTGTCCGGGCGACGATCTCCTGCATGAATTCACGCTTGATAGTGCGTCCGACATGCACATCCGTGAGCTGTACAATGGTGAATCCATTGAACGGGAACTCCCTGATGCGAACCACGACATCGTTCACCTCAGGCAGCCGGGTCCCCTGTGAAAAGCCGCGCCAAAGATAGGAGGCTGCGGCAAGCAACATGGCCGTATCGAATATCACCTTGATGACACGCCGCCGCTCCTGGTCAAACGGTACCCGCCGCGAAACCGAGACACTCAGGTCGTAGACCAGGGCGACGACGAGCAGCATGAAGGTGGAGCCGATAAAGAGACTGATCATCAGGTAGAGAGCAAGTGATTCCGGAAGAAAACCAGTCACTATATCGACGGCAAATACCACTTCCCCCACCATGATGGTAATCATCAGGAGTGCGCCGATTTTGTGGAGTCGCGGAGAGAGCTGACAGAAAAAACGCCGGTAGACGTAGTAGTTGGTCAGCGCCAGAACAGTGAGAAATATACTGATGAAGATGAGTTGTTGCTTGATACTCATAGGCTGTTTCGGCAATCAGCTTCTATGTTGACGTCAGCAGCGGCGTCACCTGAAAGCTCTGCAAGTCTGAAGATCATCAATCGCTCATTCCAATCTCTTTGTTGATTTCAAGCAGGTTTCCGCCTGGATCACGGAGATGAAAACATCTGATACCCCACTCTTTTCGATCATGAGGCTTGTTGATCGGGACAACGCCCTTCGCTGTTAACGCATCATATGCGCCATCGACATCTTCCACAGCAAAAATTAAACAGACATCATCCTGCTGCTGTGATTTTGGTATCGGCGACTCGGCGCCGATAGCTTCAGCCATAGGCTGCTTTCCAAATAGCGCCAGCACATGACCATCTGCGTCGAAATCAGCGTAAAAGCCGTTTTCATCCCCCCAGGCTACAGAAAGCCCCATGATATCCCGATAAAACAGAAAGCAGTCATGGTAATTCGATACCAGCAACCTGGTGTGTGTCATCTTCATTGATCCTCTCCTATGGGGTTGTCCACAAATAAATTCCCGCTTTCGCGCAGGAGGCTATTGATTGTCTGGCGCAATCACGTGAAGTCCAGACATTCACGTTTTCAACTAGAATCCTTGAGTCACTGAAATGCTTGCAAATGAGTCAATTTTTAAAAGAATCTCTCGCGAAGAACGCAAAGGACGCAAAGGTTTTTCTTAGCGATCTTGGCCTACATGGATGTAGGTCAGGAGCGTGAGCAGGGACGCGGAAGCTTTGCGTCTTGGCGAGAAGAAATGTTTTTTCATGCCTCGACAGTCTGAGACATGGTCTCGCTAGAGGTAAATCAACACCTCTCTGCACTCTTCGGCCCAGGCGGATTCGTCTGCCCGCAGCAGCACCTCGAGATCAGACGGAGTTGCGTTCCGGTCATCCACCCACTCGCGCAGCAATTCACTGCCGTTGATCAAATCGATTGCCAGACGTTCATGTTCATATTCGTAAGCGAAATCGCGCCACAGCGGGTAGTCCGGGTAAATTCGCCGCAGAGCCTTGAAAGCCAGCGCCTGCAGCCGCCACGGCTGGAAGGCGTGATGCTCGTAGTGCGAGCTCTCAACGTGGATTTGCACGCCTGCGCACAATTTCCCCTGATGCTTGTGCGAGACGGGTTCGAACCAGCATTCACGCAGTCTGCAGCCACGCAGCCACTGCGGCGCAAGGCGGTTCATTTCTGCAATGATCGCAGCGGCGTCGATGTCCGGTGCGCCAAACAACTCCAGCGGCCGGGTCGTCCCCCTCCCCTCCGACAGCGTGGTTCCCTCCAACATGACCGTGCCGGGATAGCAACGTGCCATCCACAGGTTGGGCGCATTGGGACTCGGATTGATCCACTCACGCTCCCCCAGTGGCCAACCGAAGCCTGGCGCCTTTTCGACTTGCCAACCCTGCATTTCGATGACCTGGTAGTCCAGGTTCAGTGAGAATCGCTTGATAAACCAGTTGCCCATTTCGCCCAGCGTCAATCCATGGCGCATCGGCATTCCACCCGCACCGACAAAGCTCTCCCAGCCTTTACGCAGTGTCAAGCCCTCGATCGGGCGACCCGCCGGATTCGGCCGGTCGAGCACCCATACCGTCTTGCCATGCGCCGCTGCAGCCTCCAGCATATACCGCAGGGTCGTAATAAAGGTGTAGATGCGGCAACCAAGGTCCTGCAGATCCACCAGCAGGAGATCGAAACTCTCCATCATCTGCTGCGTTGGCCGACGCACCTCGCCATAGAGGCTATAGACGGGTATGCCGTGAACAGGATCGATGTAGTCCTGTGACTCCACCATGTTGTCCTGCTTGTCGCCGCGCAGTCCGTGCTGAGGGCCGAAGGCTGCCGTGATATTGATACTCTCTATTGCTGCCAGCGCATCCAGCGAGTGTTCGAGATTTGCGGTGACGGAAGCCGGATGCGCCAGCAGTGCCACGCGCCAGCCAGCCAGGGATGCCTGCAACGAATCATCGTCGAGAAGCCGGTCGATGCCAAACTTCATGACGGGGCCTTTGTAGCGGTGAGCGCTGCGTCCGCAACCGGCCGCTGCAGATGCAGCATGAAACTATCGGGATGATGGAAATCAGGTGAAGTTGACGGATGCGCGAGCGCCCAGTAGGAGAACCGGCCATCAATCTCCTCGACGACAGCGGCCAGAGCCATGCGAATCGCGCCGCTGCCGGGAAGCGTCCTCAACGCCATGCCGGGGATCGGCGCTTCGAGTTCCAGCCGATCACTGGAGAGGCGCACCTCAACCGGCATGGAGACGCCGTGTTCCAGCGTTTCCATCTCCTTCCGGTATCGCGCGAAGCCATAAGCGGCCCATTGCGTGGAGGGCGAGAAATTAAACTCACAATATTCGGGTGAACTGCCTGCGGCAACAAATGCTTCAAAGCAGGTATGACGCCACAGACCATCGCTATGTACGGAGGGAGCCGCCGCCGGTATTGCCAGCAGGTCGAGCTCTCCTTCCAGCAGGTATCGCAGTCGCAGGGAGCCCTCCGGAGTCGTGTTGATTTCCACCTTGATACTGCGAACCGCCAACGTTTGACTCTTTGTGTGGGGGACCAGGGAAACGCAGGTTGAAGAGAGTCCTGGCATGCTTGTTGTTCCGGAAAATTGCTTGTGGGTGACGCGCAAATAATACTGGAGTGGTCATCATCAAGCAATTGCTTCTTGTTGCGCCACATCCCGCGGGCATCGATCAGCGGCGGAATTCCGCATCTCCTGCAACAGCTCTTTGGCATGTACTCTATCGAGTCCCTCTCTAGCGGAGTCTCTCGCTCAAGTTGGCCGCATCTTGCCATGTGACAGCAAAACCGTTGCTTGCCAGATGAGCCGACACACTTTATTCTGTCTCATGGATTTTGGACCGCTGAAAATCTTCAATGAGCAGGTCTCATAGAATATGCAGCAAGGCAACAGGTTTGACCCGCCGTTGCGGTGGCGGATGCAGCGACTTGCATGCGTTAAGTTTTGATAATCAGGAGTTGAAACATGAATAAATTACTCAGTCCGGGTGGAATTATTGCGGCGCTGCTGCTGATCGCTGGCGTGGTCATATGGACAGGTTATAACCGCCTGGTAGGACTGCAGGAAGGCGTCGATGCTGCCTGGAGCCAGGTTGAAAATGTCTATCAGCGACGGGCCGATCTAATTCCCAACCTGGTCAAGACGGTGCAGGGCGCGAGAGATTTTGAGCAGGAAACCCTGCAAAATATCGTCGATGCAAGAACAAGAGTCGGGCAAACCAGCATTCAGGGTGCGCCGGATGCGCAGCAGTTAGAGGCATTCGAGTCCAGTCAGTCTGCATTGAGCAGTGCATTGTCACGCTTACTTGTGGTGGTGGAGCGCTATCCGGAGTTGAAAGCTACCGAGGCATTCCGGGATCTTCAGCGGCAGCTGGAGGGCGCTGAAAACCGTATTACGGTGGAACGCAGACGTTACAATGAGGTGACCAAAGCGTTCAATACCAGCCGTCGGCGCTTTCCATCCAATCTGACTGCCGAATATTTCGGGTTTACCGATAAGCCCTATTTCAAGGCGGATGAAGGCGCTGCAAAGCCGCCGCAGGTGGACTTCTCCGGATAAGGGATGAGCATAAAAGAGCTCTTCTCTGCTGATGATCTGCAAAGAATCCGCGAAGTGACTGCGCAGGCGGAAACGGGTAACGCAGGAGAGATCGTGCCCTACCTGGTGGGGCAACTGGATGATCACGAAGCGGCTCGCTGGCGTGGAGCCGCACTGGGTGCAGTAGCCACCAGTTTGCTGGCGGGCGTAATACATGAATTCGCCGGGTTATGGGATATCACGATTCTGTTGTGGATTATTCTCCCAACCTTGCTGGGCGCATTGCTGGGTTATGCGCTGGCCTGCTATTCGCCAGTGACACGATGGTTATTGTCACCCGCCAGGATCGAGCGCCTGACACGACTCAGGGCAGAGGCGGCTTTTCTTGAGGAGCAGATGTTTCACACGGAAAAGCGTACCGGCATCCTGATTTTTCTTGCCGTTTTCGAACATCGCGCCCTCATCCTTGCAGATGAGGGCATACATCAGGTTGTACCACCATCCGTATGGCCGGAGCAGATCGATAATCTGGTTGCCGGCATCCAGGCTGGCAGGCCAACAGATGCACTGTGTGAGACCATCATTGCCTGTGGCCACATTCTGCAGCAGTATGGTTTGCAGGCCCGGCCAGGTGAGCGCAACGAACTACTCAATGGTCTGCGGATCAAGGAAGAGTAGTATGCGTTTTGTGCTGATCCTGATATTGCTGGTGGGAGCGGTGCCTGACCTGGCGGCGTTGGAAGTCCCCTATCTCTCCGCACGTGTGAATGACCTTGCTGAATTGCTGGACGATGCGGCAGAAACACGCCTGCATAGCAGCCTGACTTCCCTGCAGAGAAGTACAGGCGCCCAGCTGGTGGTGCTTACCATCCCTTCACTGGAGAGAGAGGTGCTGGAAGATTACTCCATGCGCGTGGTGGAAACCTGGAAGCTGGGGCGTAAAGGTGTGGATGACGGGGTTTTACTGCTGGTATCGCGTGATGACCGCAAGATTCGACTCGAAGTGGGTTATGGACTGGAAGCTGTGCTGACCGACCTGGCAAGCCGGAGAATTATTGATTATCTGATGATGCCGGCGTTTCGAAAGGGAGATTTTGAGGGCGGCATCGAATCTGCGGTAGAGGCGATTTCCGGAGCGATTCAGGGAGACAAGGCGGCTATCCCTGAAATGCCTGCAGAGAGTGACAACCTCATGATGGAGACTATTTTTCTCGCCGTATTCGGCTTATTCATACTGCCTTTTGTCTATTATGCAGTTGCGCTTCAGGGTTCCGGTGGTTGGGTTATGTACGCTTTCCTGACGCCATTTTTTGCGCTTTTCCCAATGGTGGCTGGCAAGACTGCTGCACTTGTATCCGTAGGTTTGTGGCTTGCCGTCATACCTGTGTTGCGCGCCATATGGCCTGCGAAATGGCGCGTTGAATCTGATGAGAATGCTGTCGGCCGCAGAGGACGCAACTCCAGGGGTGGGCGGCGAAGCAGTGGTTTCTCCAGTGGTGGAGGGTTTTCGGGTGGAGGAGGAAGTTTTGGTGGCGGAGGTGCATCCGGTGGATGGTAGCAGGTCACTCTGCTGCAATAGTGATCCAGAAGATGTGTGAATCTTGCATCTTGCCAGGAATAGATCGATAACAACACCAGTGTGATTCTGAGACCAAATCACAGATCTGATATTATGTCCGCTACGTTTGGCGGGTTAAACTCAAAAAAAGAACGGTAAAAAAGTACGGATGAAATTCACCTTTGATTTTTTACGCCTGTTCCTCATCGAGCTTGGCTATGCAAGCCCGATCCTGATATTCCTTATATTGTGCGTCAGTCTCCTGGGATACATCATTGGAAGAAATGAGGGCTGGTCGAAGTTTGATGCCTTCTATCACGCCTTCATCAACGCGGCCACAGTTGGATACGGCGACCTTTATCCGAAGAAAAAAATATCAAAATTACTTGCGATTGCTATCGCATTTGTGGGCATCGTTTTTACCGGGATCGTGATTGCGATAGGCGTTCATGCAGCTGACCAGGCATTCAAACAGGTATACGAATCGAGCGAGCGCTCATATTGCGTTGAGAAATGATTGCCCCCATCCCATGGATCTATTCAGAGGTTCCTTTACTCTTCACCTGCTATCTGGCTTCTCCTGGTTTCAACAGCCTGTGTGACGATATCTATGATGCGTTCCTGATAATCCGGCGGAAAAGTCCAGTAGCGGATGCTATCTTCCCGTATGTTTTCCACAAGTCCTCGCTCGCGAGGGGCTTTATGGAATAAAAACTGGGTCAGGACGTCACTACTAACCCAGGGGTGGGTGAACCAGTAGTCGTGTGATCTGGAACTCATGCCGCTGAGTGTTTCGGCGCTGACCTCGATGATGTTAAGCCCGGATCCCATGGAAGCATTCTGGACCCATCTGTTTTTTTCCTCACTGAGATCCCCGGTATCGGGGCTTCCTGCGCGCGAAACAGTAGTACGCCATGCAGCCAGGGATAGAACACTGTCCCGCATGTTGATGGTCAGCGTCGTACTACGTGGCATATCGATGTAATTTTGCAGGTGTCTTGTAAATGTATCCACTCCGATGTCAGCTGCCGCAAAATAGATCTCTCCGAGCCGCAT